>NZ_JBVAYV010000005.1:0-162336 GCF_055412805.1 Pseudarthrobacter kochi | reverse complement strand
AATGCACCGCCTCACCCACAGCACAGCACCCACAGGCCACGGCAGTACCAACTTCACGGAAACGCAGTACCAACAACTCGGACTACCGGTACCAACTCACGCTATCTGGCACTCTTGCGGCAAGTGAGACTATGGAGCTATGACGAGCTTCGAAAGCAGAGCCGGTCAGGAGACGTTCGGTCCTCTTCGATTGAAGAGCATTTGGACGGAGCACGAGCTGAGGAACTTTGACCTCATGGTGATCATGCAGGTCTCAGGGTGCGAGCACATCGCCGAAAGCGTCATTGAGGGCGAATCGATTTCCCCGAAAGAGAGGTCTGTACTTGAGATAGCGAATGATTTGGCGAAGCAGAAAGGTTATCTGCCGCCATTTGACTTATCTGGGGATGAGGTACGCGTTTCTGAAGATGCAGGCTTGGAGCTGGAAAAGTTCTTTGAGTCCGAAGAGTGGGCGAAAAGGGATCGGAGCCAGACGCGGCAAATTTGATCTTTGACGTCAAATTTGCGGGCAGCCCCCACTATTGAGAATGGCGGGGGCTGCTTTTGCGTCCTTGGTGGCCTAGCGTCCGAATCCAGAAATGCATGATCCGCCCGGTCCGACCGGCTCTGAAATGCACCCGCCGAGCGGAGACGCACTTGCTGCAGGTGGAGGGTTCGTCCTGTGCTCATAGGCGAGACGAGACCATTTAGATGCCTGCAAGAATGGGCGCATGGCCTTCCACAACTATCCGGTCCGACGACTGGCCGAGGATCCTACCAACGTCCTCGATCGTCGGCGGTGGCCAGCAGCCCTGCCACCTGTCGCCCAAGTCTTGGACCAGGGTCTCGACCTAACTTCAGCCACAATTCTGGTCGGCGAAAACGGATCAGGAAAATCAACCCTCGTGGAAGCCATCGCCCTGGCCTACGGTTTGTCTCCCGAAGGCGGGTCAACAGGCGCCCGCCACGCCACTAGGGCTACGGAATCCGTGCTCGCGAATCACCTGCAGCTCATCAGGAACGCCGGCGCCACCAGACGGGGATACTTCTTGCGTGCGGAAACCATGCATGGCTTCTTCACCTACCTTGAGAAGAACCCGAGCACATCCAGTCCGGACATCTCATTCCACGACATGTCACATGGCGAGTCATTCCTGGAATTGGCCGTCGATCGATTCCGAGGGCACGGATTGTGGGTGCTTGACGAACCAGAGTCCGCACTGTCCTTCACAGGGTGCCTCAGCCTAATTGCAGTCTTGAAGGATCTGCTGGACGAGGGGAACTCCCAGGTCGTAATGTCGACACACTCACCTATTCTTGCAGCGCTTCCCGGCGCGCAGATTCTGGAAGTAGGTCAATGGGGCCTACGCCCCCGTGCGTGGGCAGATCTTGATCTCGTGACTAACTGGCGATCCTTCCTAGACTCACCTGAGAGATACCTTAGACACATCTAGCCTCTGAAACCCGCCTCAGAGCACTGGCCGAGGCTTAGCGTGGTATATTTTCCGTTTTCTGAAGCGCCCCCTACTCCGGTGAGCTGGTGGCGGACGTCCGTGGCAGGCAGAGCACGTCCGCCGTATGTCTTTTTTCGACATGTGAATGCCGCGGAGTGAACGCCGGTCCGTAATATTGGAGAATATTCAGTCCCCAGCTTGCCAAGGTTATTGAAAAGGACTATTGAGGTGCCACTCCAAACATTGCCCGTCCTGGACTTCTCCCGTTTGAATGCCGGCCCGGAGGGGGCTGCACAGTTCCGTGAGGACCTGCGGAACGCCATGCACGAGGTCGGCTTCCTCTACCTGGCCGGACACGGAATCCCCCAGGAGCTGACCGACGCCATGCTTGACGTGTCCCGGCGTTTCTTCGAGCTGCCCGACGAGCAGAAGCTCGCCGTCGAGAATGTCCACAGCCCGCAGTTCCGCGGTTACACCAGGGTCGGCGGCGAGCTCACGGACGGCGCGGTTGACTGGCGCGAGCAGATCGACATCGGCGTCGAGCGTGCCGCCGTCCAGGCGGGTCCCGGCCTCGCCGACTATTGGCGTCTCGAGGGGCCCAACCTGTGGCCGGAAGCCCTTCCCGAAATGCGGGACATCGTTCTGGAGTGGACCGCGCGGTTGAGCGCCATCTCGTTGGCTCTCCTGCGTGCCCTGGCGGTGTCCCTCGGGGCGCCCGAAGACACCTTCGACGCCGCCTTCGCGGCGCGGGCGTTCCCACTGCTCAAGATTGTGCGGTATCCGGGGGAGTCCAACCCGGAACCCAAGCAGGGGGTGGGCTCCCACCGCGACGGCGGGGTCCTGACGCTGCTGCTCGTGGAGCCCGGCAAGGGAGGGCTGCAGGTGGAGTACCAGGGGCAGTGGATCGATGCCCCGCAGGTTCCGGGAACGTTCGTCGTCAACATCGGCGAGATGCTCGAACTGGCAACCAATGGATACCTCAAGGCGACGCTGCACCGCGTGATCTCGCCCCTGCGCGGCACTGACCGCGTCTCCCTGCCATTCTTCTTCAACCCGGCGCTGGACGCGACGATGCCGCAGCTCGCGGTGAGCCCGGAGTTCCAGGCCAGGGCCCGTGGCCTGTCGGTTGATCCGACGAACAGCCCGATTCTGGAAACCTATGGGGACAACGCCCTCCGCTACCGGCTGCGGGCCCACCCTAACGTTGTCGCGGAGCACCACTCCGATCTGCAGGCCGGCTGACGGACGCGCCGCGGGGCCACCGAAGCGACGGCGCCGTCCGTAGGCTTCCCGAATCCGCTACGCAAAAAGAAGCATAACGACGCGGGCGCGTAGCGGAATCGGGCCGGGCCACATCGTCGCGGAAGGACCCGTCGATGCAGGTACCGGCAGAACCTCCCAGGGACGCCGCGGGCCTTCCAGCGTGGACGGGATCGTCAACCGCGATTTACGGGACCTAAAGGAGAGCCTAGGAAATCCAAGCCAAGCAGCCCAGCAACAAAGGCCCCGGGGAGATGTTCTCCGGTGATGTCTGGTTCGACGTCATCGCCAAGGGAGAGGGTCCCTCCCGGTTGCGCGTCAACATGGTCCGGTTCGCGCCCGGTGCGCACACAGCCTGGCACTGCCACGCCAACGGACAGACCCTGCATGTCACCGAAGGGCGTGGCCTGGTCCAGTCCCGGGGCGGCGAGGTCATCGAAATCCGACCGGGGGACACGATCTACACCCCGCCCGGCGAATGGCACTGGCATGGAGCCGCCCCCGATCACTTCATGAGCCACCTGGCCATGTGGGAATCCTTGTCTGAGGGACAGGAAGGCCCGGAGATGCAATGGGGGAGCCATGTTGACGACGGGGAACCCGGCAGCAGCTGAGGGGCCTCGTCGCCGGGATGACGGGTTGGCGCCACTGAATAGCATAGACAGCCGTACGCCCGGTGCCATCGAAGGCTAACGATTGTTTGGGGGAAGCGTGTTCAACCGCAGCCAAATCACGTTCATGCTGGGCTTCGTTCTGATTGCCGTCGGCATAGCAGTCGCCCTTGCCCTGCGCATCGTTGCGTTTTCACGTTACATGCATCTCGAGGATCTGGGTCTGGACGTGAATCCAGCCATCGGCGCCGAACTGTTCAGCCGCGTCGTCGCGCCGACAGGGGCTGAACGGATGTTCCTTTATGCGTCCGTTGCCCTCGTCCCGATGGGTCTGGTGTTGCTGGTACTCGGTTGGCGGGGACGTGCACTGGCTGCACGGTGACCCTGCATGGCGTGTCACCGCTGCAGCCTGGCTCACCGCGGCACTGCACGGGTGCCCGCTAGCCTGTTTTCATGGACGGCATTAAGGGGCCCGACGTGGTTCCGGGAGCAGCTGGCGCGGTGACGGTCACGGACGTGGCCCGCTTCGTGGCGGCGGTCCGCCCGTCCGACGGCGGGGCCGGGCTGATCAGCCAACTACGGGAACTCGAGGACCTGAAGTCCGCCGCGGCCGCGTTACAGGCGCGGATCTTGGTCGCTTTCGACCTGCACCGGCGCCGTGAGATTTGAAACAATCGCAGTTTCCTGACACACTGTCGGAAAGATTCCGACAGCCTGTCAGTAAATCTCGTTCTTCCACCCTTAAACCTAGGACTGCCAATGTTCCTCGCACTCCGCGAATTGATCTTCGCGCGTGGCCGCTTCAGCCTGATGGGCGGTGTCATTGCACTCATCGCCGTCCTCATGGTGATGCTCTCCGGCCTTTCCTCCGGCCTCGTCAACGACGGCGTGTCAGGCCTCAAGTCGATGCCCGTGACCGCTATCGCCTTCGACCAAGGCACCAAGACGGACAACGCCTTCTCGCGCTCCGTGATCGATGACCAGCAGCTCATCGCCTGGCGCGGCGTCGAGGGCGTGGCCGCCGCCGAGAAGATTGGCGTCGGCATGGCCAATGCCGCCACCGATTCGGGCAAGCAGGTTGACCTTACGCTTTTTGGCATCGAGCCCGGATCCTTCCTGGAACCGTCCCGCTCCGCGGGCACCGGCCTCGCCGATCCTGCCGGCATTATCGTGTCCTCGACCGCAAAGGCTGAAGGCATCGACCTCGGCACGGTCGTCACGCTGGACCGGATCGGCACGAAGCTCAAAGTAGTTGGCTTCACCGACGGCCAGGCCACCTTCGGACACGTCGACGTGGCCTACCTGCCGCTGAAGACCTGGCAGTTGATCGCCTCCGGCCAGGCCGCAGCCGGCGCTCCCAACGCTGCGCAGCTGTCGTCAGTGGACTTCGATACCGCCAGCGTCGTTGCCGTCCAGGCGAAGCCCGGCGCAAAGCTCGACCTTGCCGCCGGCGACACTGCCGCCGGAACGTCCAGCAAATCGTTGTCGGCTGCCTTCAATGCATCTCCCGGCTATGAAGCCGAGACCATGACCCTGAGTATGATCCAGGTCTTCCTCTACGCGATCTGCGCCCTCGTGGTCGGCGCGTTCTTCACCGTGTGGACGATCCAACGCAAGCACGAGATCTCGGTACTGCGGGCCATCGGCGCCTCAACCGGCTACCTGCTGCGGGATGGACTGGCCCAGGCCGCCATCCTGTTGGTGGGATTCACCGCCCTGGGCGTGGCCGCGGGCCTGGGACTGGGCGCCGCCATGCCCGACGCCATGCCGTTCGCCCTCGAGGCCGCACCCATCGCCATCGCCACGGCTCTCACCATTGGTCTGGGACTGATCGGTGCCGCTGTTGCCGTGGTTCGCATTTCCCGGATCGACCCGCTCAACGCCCTTGGAGGACAGCGATGACCAGCCCCACGTTCCCGACAGCGGGCGCAAGCCTTGCTGACACACCCCAAATCACCGGACTGTCCATCCGCCATGCGGTGATGGAACTTGGCGACGGCGACACCCGTGTGACAGCCCTCGATGACGTCAGCCTCGATGTTGCCCCGGGCGAGTTCCTCGCCATTGTCGGGCCGTCGGGTTCCGGCAAATCCTCCCTGCTCGCCGTCGCGGGAGCCCTGGCCTCCCCCGATTCCGGAACGGTCACGGTCAACGGCCAAGACCTTTCCCAGTTGAGCCACGGCAAACGCGCTGCGTTCCGGCTGTCCAACATCGGCTTCGTCTTCCAGTCGGGCAACCTCATCCCGGCGCTGACCGCGGCGGACCAGCTCCGGCTGGTAAACCGGCTCGCGGGCGGCCCGAAGACCTTCGACCCGGTTGCGCTGCTGGCATCCGTCGGCATGGCCCACCGTGCCGCCAATCGGCCCGGCCAGCTCTCTGGCGGCGAACGCCAGCGCGTCGGCATCGCGCGTGCACTCGTCTCCGGGGCGAAACTGCTGCTCGTGGACGAACCGACCGCGTCCCTGGACCGGGCCCGTAGCCGCGAAGTCGTGGAACTCCTCGCACGGCAAAGCCACGAGCACGGCGTCGCGACCGTCATGGTCACCCACGACCACGACGTCCTGGGCTACTGCGACCGCGTCGTCGAAATGGTGGATGGCCGCTTAGGCGTCCCAACCCCGGTCCGCTAACACTCACATCCCGAGCACGACGACGGCGGCCCGCTCAGCAGGCCGCCGTCGCGCGCCGTACTCTTGATGTGTAAGTCTGTCCGTGTCAAAGGATCCCGCAATGCCCAGAATCAGTGCCGCCACCGTCGCGGAGCACCGCGCCGCACAGGAGCGCGCACTACTGGACGCTGCCCACGAACTCCTGCAAGAGACCTCCGAAGCGCCGACCATGGCAGACGTGGCCGAGCGGGCTGGACTCTCGAGGCCCAGCGTCTACCAGTACTTCGACTCCCGCCAGGACCTGCTCCAGGCGCTGGTCCGCGACATTTTTCCGCGCTGGACCGAGCGCGTCACCGGCGCCATGGCTGGCGCCCCCACCAAAGCCGACCGTATCCTGGCCTACGCTACGGCCAACGTGGACCTCGTCGCCGAAGGAGCTCACGCCGTCGGGGCAGCGTTGGCCGCACTGGCCCCGGGAGCCGAACTCGACGAGCAAGCCACCCGGATGCACCGCCAGCTCCAGGAACCGCTCATAGAGACGCTCACAGAGCTCGGGGTTGCCGATCCCGCATCACTGGCCGAAATGATCAACTCCGTCGTCCATGCCGGCACCCGCATGCTTGAGACAGGGCAAACGCTGGAACAAGTCCACTCCCACCTCCGGACGCTGCTCGGTCCCTTCGTGACGGCTGCCGGCGCCGCGACCTAAACAGCCTGCAGCTATTTCCAGCGGAGCGGTTCCGGCGGAGACGTCCTCCACGTCCGGAAGAACCGCTCGCGGGCATCCTCGCCGCCCTGTTGCTCCAGGGCGTGCAGCCGCCCGTACGTGAACGCATTGGCGCCGGCGTCGTCGGCAGCCAGCTGGCGCAGCAAATCCCGGGTGACGACGCTGTCATGATGATCGCCCAGACTCTCCTGGATCTCCTCCGCGGCCCGGGCGAGGGCGGTTGCCGGCTTGCCGAAAATCGGTGCCGATGCTTCCGCCGCATAGCGCAGTCGCTTGGCGCGCTTCCGGACGTCGTGGAGTTCGGCGTCCAAGGCCGGACTCGCGGAGTCGACGTCGAGATCGGCTACCTCCTTTGTCAAGCGTTTGAGCTCTTTCGAGACGAGCCGGCCCACGGTCGGCATTGCTTCCTTCCCGGCGGTTAGGGTCAGCGGCGGTTCGGCCAGGAAGGCATCCAGCGCGTCGAGGAGGCGGAAGTAGCGGGCACTATTCAAGGCTGCGAGGCCCTTCGCCCGGGCATCACGGAAAACATCACCGAGGTGGTCCTCAATTTGCTGCGCTACCGGGCCCAACAGCAACTCCGGCGGTTCGGCGCCGACCAGCTCCAGCAGCCGGACCTGCATCACCTCATTATCCCGTGCCTCACCCACGCTGCCGGCGAGCCACTGAAGTCCCGAGCGAAGCGACCCTGCCGCGCCCGGGTCGCTCAGCTTCCGGAAAGTGGCCAGGACGGACCTGATCCGGCGTGCGGCCACGCGGAGCTGATGAACGGCGTCCGGTGCGTTCGCCCGGACTCCGGGGTCATGTCTTTTCAGTGCCTCAACCTGCTGGTCCAGGTACGACAAGAGCACCGCTGAGGCTGCCCCTTCGGGCTCCGGCCCGGAGGGCGCCGTCCGGCCGGGAGGGTACTGTCCGCCCAGGCCGCGGGCCAGTTTGGACGGCAGCGCGGACGGTTCGTGGCCCGCAGCGGCCACAAGAGCGTCGGCGCCCTTAAGCAGCCGCCTGGGGCCGTCGATGAGTTCGATTTCCCATTCCCGCCAGGTGGTACGGGCCTGCGGCGCCAACAGGGTCTGGGAATCCACCCGGTCATCGCTGAATTCGGCCAGGGTGCTGCCATCGGCGGCAAAGAGGCGGTGTATGGTGCGCCTGGTTTTCAGCCGTGCCACAGGGATCACGTCCTGATCCCGCGTGTGGACCCGCACGAGTTGCCGCAACCGCCGGGGAACGGACTCCGGTTCCTTGCCCAACGGTGCCGTGAATTCTTGACGTTGCCCCACCGCCACGGGGAGCTTCAAATGCCATCCGGCATCGTGGCCACCGGTCCGCCGGCGCAGGGTGATCCGGCGGGAAGCCAGTGCCAGATCCGCCGTATCGAAGTAGACGGCGTCGAGTGATTCTTCCTCGGCTGGCCCGACGCGGTCCACTCCCGCCAACGAATCGAGGGCTGGCAAATCGTCGCCTTCTTCAACGTCGTATTTTCGTTCCACCTCGATCTTCCCGGAGCCGGCCATGCCTCAGTCTAGGCCCGCGGGACGTGCCACCGCAGGAGTCAAAAGTCCCGCGTCCGCCCACTGCGGAACCAAGTGCCCGGCTTTGTAGGCACAATGGAGTCGTGACTTCTGCGGCTGTTCCGACCCCCTCTGCTCCCGTGCCCTTCGAACTGGGGGTCATCGGAGCCGGCCTGGTGTTCGCGCATTCGCTCGGTGAGCTGGCCGGGGCGCTGCGGGCCGGCGGCGCCGGCGCAACCGCCGTCGTGCAGGCGCCGCCGGGAACGGGCAAAACCACCCTGGTGCCACCGTTGCTGGCCAACCTCGCCCTGGACGCTGCCCGGCAGCAGGGGCGAGTCACCATGCCCCGCATCATTGTCACCCAGCCGCGCCGGGTCGCCGCCCGTTCGGCTGCGCGGCGCCTCGCTGCGCTGGACGGCAGCCGGCTGGGGGACCGCGTTGGATACACGGTCCGCGGCGAACGACAGACCGGTCCGGGCACCCTGATCGAATTTGTCACCCCGGGCATCCTGCTCAACCGCCTGCTCGCGGATCCGGGACTGGAAAGCACCAGCGCCGTCATCCTGGACGAAGTGCACGAACGCGGCCTGGAGACCGACCTGTTGCTGGGCATGCTCACCGAGGTACGTCTGCTCCGGGGCGACCTCGCGCTCGTCGCCATGTCCGCCACCCTGGACGCACCACGCTTCGCCGCCCTGATCGGGGCGGGCGGCGCTGCACAGGACCACAACGCGGAGGACCACGACGGCGGCAGGGCGGCGCCCGTCGTCGACTGCCTATCCGCGCTGCACCCGCTGGAGGTGGACTGGAGCCCGGCCGCGGGGCCCCGGCTGGATGAACGGGGAGTGACGCGCGCCTTCCTGGACCATGTGGCTGACACGGCCGCCTCGTCGCACTCCCGGGCACTCGCGTCCGGCCAGGATATTGACGCCCTGGTGTTCGTCCCGGGGGCCCGGGAAGTGACCTATGTCGCCGGCCGGCTGCGAGGCCGGACGCGCGTGGAAGTCCTGGAGCTGCACGGGCAGATCGGCCCCGCGGAGCAGGACCGTGCCGTCTCCGGGCGGGAACCCGGAGGCAGCCCGCGGATCATCGTGTCGACGTCCCTCGCCGAGTCCTCCCTCACCGTCCCCGGGGTCCGGCTGGTCATCGACTCCGGGCTGTCGCGCGAGCCCAGGCGGGACGCGAGCCGGGGAATGTCCGGGCTCGTGAACGTCTCCTGCTCCCGGGCCTCCGCCGAGCAACGGGCCGGGCGGGCCGCCCGCCAGGGCCCGGGACGGGTGGTGCGCTGCTACGACCAGAAGACCTATGGCGCCGCACCGGCCCATCAGACGCCGGAGATCGCCGTCGCCGACCTCACAGGGGCGGCCCTGGTCCTGGCGTGCTGGGGATCTCCCGGCGGCCGGGGACTGTTACTGCCGGACGCACCGCCGCAGGCCGCGATGGACGAAGCTGTTGAAGTGCTGCGGGAGCTCGGTGCGGTGGCCCCGGACGGTCTCGCCACGGATCTCGGCAAGGTGCTGGCGAGGGTTCCCGCCGATCCCCGGCTGGCCCGGGCCCTGTTGGACGGAGCTGCCGCCGTCGGCGATCGCACCGCCGCGGAAGCCGTCGCCGTGGTCGCCGGGGACCAGCGTGCGCCCGGTGCTGATCTGCCGCGCCTTCTGGCCGCCCTGCGCTCGGGGAAGGAGCCGGGGTCCCGGCGCTGGACGGAGGACGTCCGGCGGATGGAGGGGATCGCGCGCCAGGAGAGGTCCGCCGTGGCCCCAACTCCCATGCAGCCGGCGGTGACCGCGGCGGAGTCCGTCGGATTCGTCGTCGCCCTCGCGTTCCCTGACCGCGTCGCTCGACGGGTACCCGGTGGAGGCCCGGAGCGCTACCTGCTCACCTCCGGGACGCGGGCCGGGCTCCCGGCCGGAAGCTCCCTGTCGGGTCACCAGTGGCTCGCCGTCGCCGAGGTCTCCCGGGCCCAGGGACGGGATGCGGCAGGCACCGGCGCCGTCATCCGCTCCGCTGCGCCGCTGACGGCGGACACAGCCCAGGCCGCCGCCCGGCACCTCCTGAGCGGCACCATTGAGGCGCAGTTCAGCCAGGGCCGGGTCACAGCCCGCAAGGAACGCAGGCTGGGCGCGATCGTCCTGTCCTCCACGCCGGTGCGTCCCTCTGCTGCTGAGGGCCGTGGAGCCGTGGCCCGGGCGCTCGGCAAAGAAGGGCTCGAAGCCATTGGATGGTCCACGGGGGCGGACGCCCTGCGCCGCCGTCTTGCCCTGCTGCATCGCGAGCTCGGAGACCCGTGGCCGGATGTGTCCGGGCCGGCGCTGCTGGCCCGGCTCGACGAGTGGCTCGCACCGGAACTTGAGGCGCTGGCCGGCGGCGCCGCCACGAGCGCAATCGACCTGGCAGATCCGCTGCGGCGCCTGCTGCCGTGGCCCGACGCCGCCCGGCTCGGGGAACTGGCCCCCGAACGCCTTGAGGTGCCAAGCGGTTCCTGGGTCAGGATCGACTACCCCGATGTCGAAGACGACGGCGGCCGCCCGGTGGTGGCCGTCAAACTCCAGGAATGCTTCGGCTGGGACCAGACGCCACAGCTGGTGGGCGGCAGGGTGCCTGTTCTCTTCCACCTGCTCTCGCCTGCCCGGCGGCCCCTGGCCGTGACGGACGACCTCGCCTCGTTCTGGTCCGGGCCCTATGCGCAGGTCCGTGCCGAGATGCGGGGCCGGTACCCCCGGCATCCCTGGCCGGAGGATCCGTGGACGGCGCCGGCGACCTCCCGTACCAAGAAGAGGAGCTAGCAGCTGTTACGTCATTGTGACTCGGCTCACGGCGTGTCCGGTATCCTAGAAGAGGTCATGCAGTCGGCCGCACATGCTTCACAGGGGAACTTTTACTATGACCAGCAAACTCGGCATCACCGTCGCTGTCGACCTCAGTTCGGAATCTGCACTCGTGGCACCGGAGGGCCAACTCACCGTCCGAAACGTGCCAAGCCTCATTGCCGTTGCCCGCCGGGCCGGCTCATTCGGGTACGGCCTCAACGTTGTTGTGGACCTGCGGAAGCTGACCACCGCTGAACCTGAAGCCGTGGCCATGATCCGCGAATCGGGATGGCAGGGGAGCCGCCTGCTGGGTGGCGGCAGAGCCGCCAACGCCGGATGGGGGCGTGCGGCATGAGGCCGGCACTGGCCGGCGTCTATGGTCCGCTCGCCCACGCGCCCCGCGCGGAGCTGATGTTCGACTCCTTCCGCCGCTGGCCTCTGGTGCCCTCCGCACAGTTGGTGCGGCTCCGCTCGGCGCTGCTGCAGTGCGTCGAATTGGCCTCGCCGGACAACGGCAGGGACCTTTCGGAGTCTGCCGGAAAGCTGTTGCGGCTCGTCACCGATGAGCTGGACCGCCGCAACAGCCCGCCGGCCGGGCCGGCAGTCCCGCCGGCAGGATTCCGGCACGCACGGCGGCGCCCTCACGCGTAGACGGTCGGGAGGGCGGGTTCGCCACGCTGGAGCCGGTTCACGACGGCGGGCAGTTCGGCCATGGTGTCGGCATGCCGGCGCCGGCCCCGCGCCACGGCTTCCGGCCCGGTCCATCCCGGCAGGAGTTCACCATCCCGGACGAATTGCTGCAACAGTGGCCTGCCGGTGGGTTCCCCCACCGGCAGGTGTCCAACGCCCAGGACTTCGTGGGTGGCGGTGCCCGATCCGTCGAGCCGGCGCACCGCATGCTTCCGGCCGCCGACGTTGATCTTGTTCTTGGAGCTCTTGGCCACCGCCACGAACTCACCCGCATCGTTGGTGCGACTGACCAGCTTATAGACCATGCCCGCGGTGGGCACACCGGAACCCGTGACCAGGGCCGTGCCGATTCCATAGGAGTCGGCCGGCGCGGCCTGGAGGGCCGCCACGGAGTATTCGTCGAGGTCGGATGTGACGACGATTTTCGTGTGGACATTGCCCAGCCGGTCCAGCAGTTCACGGACCCACCGTGCCTGCGCCAGCAGGTCGCCGGAATCGAGCCGCACCGCGCCCAGTTTGTCCCCGGCGAGTTCGACGGCGGTCCGGACAGCCGCTTCGACGTCGTACGTGTCCACGAGGAGGGTGGTTCCGGGTCCCAAAGCCTCCAGTTGCGCCCGGAACGCATCACGCTCGGTGTCGTGCAGGAGCGTGAATGAGTGCGACGCCGTGCCGACGGTCCGGAGCCCGAAACGCCGGCCGGCTTCCAGGTTCGACGTTGCTTCGAAGCCCGCGATGACGGCGGCGCGTGCGGCCGCGACGGCGGCCTCCTCGTGGGCCCGGCGTGAACCCATCTCGATGCAGGGCCGTCCTCCCGCCGCGCTGACCATCCGGGAGGCCGCCGAGGCAATGGCGCTGTCATGATTCAGGACGGACAGGACAATCGTCTCCAGGATGCAGGCCTCCGCGAACGTGGCTTCCACGATCAGGACGGGGGAGTACGGGAAGTATGCCTCACCCTCCGGGTAGCCCCAGATGTCGCCCGAGAAGCGGAAGTCCGCCAGGCGGGAAAGGGTCTCCCCGTTGACGACGCCGGTCCGCTCCAGGAACTCCAGCTCTGACGGCCCGAAGCGGAATCCGGCAATGCCCTCGAGCAGCCGTCCGGTTCCGGCGACGATCCCGTACCGCCGTCCCTCCGGCAGTCCGCGGGCAAATGCCTCGAAGACCGTGCGCCGCTCCGCGGCCCCGGAGTGAAGAGCCGCCTGCAGCATGGTCAGTTCATAATGGTCGGTGAAAAGGGACGTGGCGGGGCGGTCCCAGGCCGGCGGGGTATCCATGATTAACCGTAGCCCGCGGCCGGGCTATTCAGTTGACCCGTCTCTGGGGGTACCTTGTCCCCATGGCCAGGGAAGAAGTCACCGTCACCGTCAGCAACCCCGGCGGCAACCGGGAACTGAGGATCTCGAGCCCCAGCCGGGTCCTGTGGCCGGAGCTCGGTCTCACCAAGCTGGACCTGGCCCGGTACATTGTCGACGTCGGGGACGCCTTCCTGGCAGCGAACGGTGACCGTCCGGTCACCCTTCAGCGGTTCGGCGACACCGTCGACGGCGAGCAGTTCTTCTCGAAGAATCCGCCCAGGGGCGCGCCGGATTTCGTGCGCTCGGTGATGGTGGTTTATCCCAGCGGACGCTCGCATCCCCAGCTCGTGATCGACGATGTTGCCGCCGCGGTCTGGGCGGTGCAGATGAACACGGTGGTGTTCCACCCCTGGGCCTCGCGTGCCGGCAACCCGGACAACCCCGACCAGCTGCGGATCGACCTCGACCCGCAGCCGGGCACCGGCTTCGAGGACGCCGTTACTGCCGCGCAGGAACTGCGCGCCGTGCTTTCCGAGGCCGGCCTGGAGTCGTTCGTCAAAACCTCCGGCAACCGGGGACTGCATGTGTTCTCCCCGATCGAACCCAGCCGCGAGTTCCTCGAGGTACGGCACGCCGTGATCGCCGCCGCCCGCGAACTTGAACGGCGGATGCCGGACAAGGTCACCACTGCGTGGTGGAAGGAAGAGCGGGGTACAAGGACCTTCGTCGACTTCAACCAGGCGAACCGCGACCGCACCATGGCCGGGGCCTACAGCCCGCGCGCCCTGCCCGGCGCCACCGTGTCCTGCCCGATCGGCTGGGACGAGCTGGAGCATGTCAGCACGAAGGACTTCACTATCGTCACGGTGCCGCAGCGGCTCAAGGCCACGGGAGACCCGTGGGCGGATATGCATGCGAAGCCGGGCACCCTCGACGTTCTCCTGGCGTGGTGGGAACGTGACCTTGCGGCCGGGCTGGGGGAGTTGCCTTTCCCTCCGGATTTCCCGAAGATGCCGGGCGAGCCGATGCGGGTGCAGCCCAGCCGGGCCAGGAACAAGGACTAGGCGCAATTCCAACTAGGGCCAGGATCAGACGCCCAGCAGGCGCTGGCCGTTGAACCAGCAGACCCTTCGCAACCAGTCGTCGTCGAGGCGGGGCTCCTTGTCCCGGAGGCGTTCCAGGGCCTCCAGCTGATGGGCATACGCATACGGGATGTTCGGGAAGTCGCTGCCCAGGACAACCCGCTCCCGCATCCCGGCCAGCCGCGGCAGGAGCTCAGCCGGGAAGGGCGCGGCCGCCTCGAAGAAGTCCGTGAAGACCATGGTCGTGTCGAGGTGGACGCGCGGATACTCCTCCGCCAGGTCCAGGAATTCGGCGTACTCCGGTGCCCCCAGATGGGCAACGACAGCGGTCAGCTGGGGATGGCGCCGCAGCACACCCTCGAGCTTGTCCGGTCCGGTGAAGCCAGGCCGCGGAACCGGGCCGCTGCCGACGTGTACGACGACCGGAATGCCGGCCTCGGCCAGCAGCCCCCATACCGGGTCCAGGACCGGCTCGCGCAGATCGAAACCGCCCACCTGAGCATGGATCTTGAACACCCGGGCGCCGCGTTCGACTGCGGACTGCACCTGCTCCAGGACGCCGTCTTCAGGGAAAAACGTCGCGCTGGGAACACAATCCGGCTCTGTCGCGGCCAGCTCGAGGGCGAAATCGTTAAGGTCCGCCGCCATGCCCGGCCGGTGCGCGTAGGTCAGTGCAGTGAAATGCCGGAGCCCCAGCTGGCGCAGCCGTGCCAGCCGGCTGGCTTCGTCCGAGCGGTACGTGATGGGCCAGGGGCGGCCGATGAGGGGACCGGCTGCATCGAAGTGCGCCCACACCCGCTGCAGCATCCGCTCCGGAAGGAAGTGCGTGTGGATGTCGATCAGGCCCGGAAGTCCGAGCCGCGCCCACCACTGGGGTACGTCAGCGTCCCGCATCGATTCCACCGGATCTTCCCTTTACGTCGTTGTCTGGCCATTCCCGACACACGGCCCAGACCAGTCTGCCATCACGAGGGACCGTTCCCGGCACACAGTGTCACGGCGGGCAGGCTCCTGCTGGCAGCCGGGCGCGCTACCGTCGCAGCGTCCGGAGGATCCCGCGTGCGGTAAACCCGACGGCGCACACCAGCGGGACCAGCGTGCCGAGGAGGGCTATCGTGTTGGGCCGGAAGGCCACGTGCCCGCTCCCGTTGCGGCAGTAGACGCCCAGCGGGAGCACGAAGCCGCCGCCGCCACCGCCGGCCGCGCTTTCCAGGCCGGCAGCATCGGCGCCTTCGGCTTCGGAGTTGCCTCCGCCGCCGAAGCCGAACGACACCAGGGCCACCGGGATCAGTTCCTCCCCGTCCACCTTGACGGGCGTGCCGTATGCCCTGCTTACACCCACGTTTTTGAACGCCTCCGCAAGAGACGAAAGAGCTTCAGTCATGGAGCCGACCCTACGCGGCACAAGCGGCCAGGCGCCAGAGACGTAGGCCCTGGACGCGCTATGCCGTCAGGGCCATACGGCCCCTATTCGCCAGCGGAACGTCGAAATAGATTGGAACTGAGAACAACGCACTGGAAGAGAGGCCATGTTCATGACGCAAGAGACAGGAGTGGCACCACGGCTGGCTGAAGTGCTGGCCATCGTCCTGGGCACGGAGGAAATCCCGTTGCGGCTGAAGGCCTGGGACGGCTCGGAGGCGGGCCCGGCCGGCGCGCCGGTCATTGAGTTCCGGTCCCGGCGTGCCCTGCGCCGGATGCTTTGGTCGCCCGGGCAGTTGGGCCTCAGCCGCGCCTATGTTGCCGGGGACGTTGATGCGCCCGGCGACGTCTTCGCCGGTTTCGCGGCGTTGAGCTCCGCTGGCAAATTCGCCGAACCCGGACCTTTCCGCCGGCCGACAGTCCGCGAAATCGGGACAATCCTCAAAAACGCCGCCCTGATCGGTGCCCTGGGACCCAATCCGGCGCCGCCGCCGGAGGAAACAAAGATTGTCCGGGCCGGCCGTCGGCACACCCGGAAGCGCGACGCCGCGGCGATCTCCCACCACTACGACGTCGGCAATGACTTTTACGCCCTTGTCCTCGGCCCGTCCATGGTCTACTCATGCGCGGTGTGGGAGGACGAGGACACCGGACTGGAGGCAGCGCAGGACGCCAAGCTCGGCCTGGTCTGCCGGAAGCTGGGACTGAAGCCCGGCATGCGGGTGCTGGATGTCGGCTGCGGCTGGGGGAGCTTCGCCCTGCACGCGGCCAAAAACTACGGAGTCGACGTCGTGGGCGTGACTCTTTCGGGCGAACAGGCGGCCATGGCGGCGAAGCGCGTTGCAGAGGCCGGCCTGACCGACCGGGTGGTCATCCGGGTCCAGGACTACCGCGACGTCGACGACGGGCCTTTTGACGCGATCAGCTCCATCGGCATGTCCGAACACGTGGGCCGCGAGCCGATGCCAGGCTACGTCGCCAAACTGCACGGGCTGCTCCGGCCGGGCGGCCGGCTGCTGAACCACGCCATTTCCTGGAATGCGGGACCCACCGCGCCGGATCCGGACTCGTTTATCCCGCGCTACGTGTTCCCGGACGGCGAGATGCTCCCCCTGGCGGAGACGGTTGGGGCGCTGGAGTCCGGCGGACTGGAAGTCCTCGACGTCGAGGCCCTGCGGCGGCACTACGCGCTTACTCTCCGGGCCTGGGTGCGGAACCTCGAGGAAAACTGGAACGAGGCTGTGCAGCTCGCCGGGGAAGGCCGGGCCCGGGTGTGGCGGCTCTACATGGCCGCCAGCGCCCTGGGCTTCGAATCCGGAATCACCGGCGTGAACCAGATCCTGGTGCAGCGGCCCGGCGGCGCCGAGCCGCCGCTGCGCCGGACCGCCTGGCTCTGAGGCCTGGGGCCGCTCTGGGGCCGCCGGCGCCTCAGACGGGGCTGTGGGCTGCGATGAAGGCAGCGGCGGACCCGGCCAGTGATGCCCCGACCTCTTCCGTGCTGCGCCTGGTTCCCGCGACGTCGAAGGTGTGACCGCCGCCGTCGCGCCACTCCAGCGTTGCTGACGGGCCGATCCGTGCCACCACGGCCTCCAGCAGTTCGGGCGTGGCAAAGGGGTCGCGCGTGCCCTGCAGGAAAAGCATCGGCAGGGTCAGCCCGTACAGGTGTTCGTCACGGAGCTTTTCCGGCTTTCCCGGGGGATGGAGCGGGTAACCGAGATAGACAAGTCCTGCCGCGGGCATCCCTTCGGCAACAGCCATGGAGGCCATCCGTCCGCCGAAGGACTTGCCAGCCGCCCAGACAGGCTCGCCACCGGAGCGGGCAGCGGCCTCGGACATGGCCGCGCGCCAGGCCGCAACGGCTGCCGGAGCCCTGTCGGGGAACTTCCGGCCGGCCTCCCGGTAGGGGAAGTTGAAGCGGAGCGTGGCGATTGCCAGGTGGTTCAGGGCCCGGGTAAAACCGGCGAGGAACGGGTGTTCCATGCCGGCCCCGGCCCCATGGGCGACGACCAGCGTGGCAGCCGGCTGCGCAGGGCGGGCGTAGACGCCCGAAACGGAGGATTCGCCCACGGCGATCGTGACGGGCAACTCGGGGACTGTCATGACTCCATCATGACGCCCGCAGACGCCCAGGGTACTGCGGTACGCGCGGATCGATCGCTAGGCTGTTCCTATGAGCAATACCGAGGTGGCGCCGCAGGAGATTCTGTGCGAAACGGACGACAACTGTGTCGGGGTGGAAATTCTGGTTCCCCGCCAGGTCCCGCTGGGCGGGCCGCGCGCCATGGATGTCAGGAGGACGCTGCCGCAGCGCCAGCGGAGCCTCATCGGCGCCTGGTGCTTCCTGGACCACTACGGCCCGGACCGGGTCGGGGAGTCCGGGGGCATGCACGTCCCGCGCCACCCGCACACTGGCCTGCAGACCGTCAGCTGGCTGTTTACCGGAGAGATCGAGCACCGCGACTCGGCCGGCTTCCACGCGGCCGTGCGGCCCGGCGAGGTCAACCTCATGACGGCCGGACGCGGCATCAGCCACTCGGAATTCTCCACCCCCGCGACCGACGTCCTGCACGGTGCGCAGCTCTGGGTAGCGCTGCCGGACAGGGCACGCCAGTTGGAGCCGACGTTTGAGCACTACCGTCCCGAGCCACTGAGTGGACCCGGCTGGATCATGCGGGTCTTTCTGGGATCCCTGGCCGGCACCGCCTCGCCGGTCACCACCCACACGCCGCTGCTGGGAGCTGAGATCCTGTTGGAGGCAGGTTCCACCCTCAGCCTGGACACCGACCCCTCCTTTGAACACGGCCTGCTGGTGGACACCGGAACCCTGGTACTGGACGGCCACCAGGTCCCGCAGGACCACCTCGCCTACCTGCCGGTCGGGCGAACCACCCTGGCCCTGGCGGCCGGCGACAAACCCCTGCGCGTGCTCCTGATCGGCGGCGAACCTTTGGGCGAGCAGATTGTGATGTGGTGGAACTTCGTGGGACGCAGCCACGATGAAATCGTCGGGTACCGGGCCCAATGGCAGGCGGAAATCGGCGCCGAGGCCCTGCCAGCCGCCGGGACGGACACCGCAGTGCCGCGGTTCGGCACGTTCCCCGCGGGGGAACCCGCGCCGCTGCCGGCCCCCGCGCTCCCCAACGCCCGGCTCCGCCCCCGCGACTGAGCCCCCTGAGAAAAGAGAAACATGTTGACCGCAATCACCATCCGCAGGAACCCCGACCGGCTCCGCTACGAGGTTCTTGACGGCGACACCGTCATCGGCCAGGCGGCGTACATCGACGACGGCGGCACCCACCGGATTTTCTACCACACGGTCATTGACGAGGACTTCGGCGGCCAGGGGCTCGCCGGCCGCCTCGCGGCACAGGCCCTTGACGACACGGTCGCCGCCGGCTTGAAGATTGTCCCCGTGTGCCCGTACATCAAAAAATACCTCGCAAGCCACACGCAGTACGCGGCCAGCGTCCAGGTTCCCACACCGGCACTGCTCGGAGTCCTCAACAGCGCGTTGACGCAGCGCGCCCGACGCTGAGCCGGGCCCCCTGCCGCTCCAGCCCTGACGCTCATCCCACCGTCAGCGTGCCGTGCATCTGCGGATGGTAAATGCAGTGGTAGGTGTAGGTTCCGGGCTGCATGGGCGCGGCAAATGTTCCCGTCCCGCCGCTGCCCTTGACGTCCACGTTGAAGGCCGAGCCGTCGTCGGCCGTCACGGTATGGGCAGCGCCGTCCAGGTTCGTCACGGTCACCCTCGCCCCCGGGGAGACCGGGACCGGCGCCCCGAAACCGAAGTCCTTAAGGGTGATGGTCGTGGCGCCGGCCGTGTTGCCGGGGCTGACCGGGCCGGGCGTCGAGGCCGGGGCCGGACTTCCGCCCCCGGTGGCGCAACCGCCCAGCCCGGCCAACACCGGGACGAGCAACACAGCCAGCGCCGGAGCAAGCCAGCGCGCGGGATCCTTGCCGGCATTCACGGTGCACCATCCTCTGCACGGCGGAGATACAGGACGAGCCACTACCCTCCATTCTCCGCCTGCCGCCGCGAAATCGCACCGGCTTCCCGGCTGCCCCTACGCCACCGGCGGCTGGAGCCGGGCACCTGCCGCGAGGAGCGCCTCGACGATGGGGGCGGGGCCCGGACGGGACAGGAAGTATCCCTGTCCCATCCGGCAGCCCAGGCCGCGGAGCAGGGCCAGTTGCCCGGCGTCTTCGATGCCTTCGGCGATCGCCTCGAGGTTGAGTTTGTGGGCCAGCCCGAGGATGCCCTCGAGCATGGCGGCAGAGGCGGCATCGGAGGTGCTGGCGGCGAGGAATGACCGGTCAATCTTGAGGATGTCCGCGGGCAGATCGGCCAGGGTGCTCAGTGAGGAGTAGCCGGTCCCGAAGTCGTCTATGGCGATGCGGACGCCGACGGCCTTAAGCCGGTGGAGCGCCGTGATGCCGCCGTCGATGCTGCTGGCCAATGCCGTTTCGGTGACTTCCAGGACGACTTTGTCCGCTTCCGCAGCGGGATCCATCAGGATTCTCTCGATCGCGTCCAGGTTCCGCGGGCTGGGCAACTGCAAGGTGGAGAGGTTGATGGAAACCCAGAGGTTTTCGCAATGGCCCATCGAGGCGCGCCAGCGGGCGGCCTGGCGGCTCGCGGTGCCCAGTACCCAGCGGCCGATCTCCTCGATGTCTCCGGTTTCCTCGGCCAGCGGGATGAATTCCGCGGGTTCCAGCAGCCCCAGCGTGGGGTGATTCCAGCGCACGAGCGCCTCCACACCGAGGATTTCCCCGGTGCGCAGATCAGCCACCGGCTGGTAGTCGATCCGCAGCTGCTGCTCGGGCACTGCGGCGGCCAGATCGGCACGGAGGGCTGCACGGTGCGCCATCCTGTCATAGCCCTCGGCGTCGAAGCGCTGGTAGCGTCCCTTGCCTGCTTGTTTGGCCATGTACATGGCGAAGTCTGCCTGCCGCAGCAAATCGGCCGGTTCCACGGTTTCGGGGCGGTGAAGTGTGGCGCCCATACTGACTGAAACTTTCAGCCGGACTTCGCCGACCGAAAAGGGTGACCGCAGTGCATCATGAATCCGTTCCGCGATCGCGGCGGTGACGGATCCGTCGGCATCGTCTCCCACGACGATCGCAAACTCGTCCCCGCCGAGGCGGGCGGCGAGGTCGTGGGACCGCATGCAGCCCTGCAAGCGGTTGGCAAGCTGGATGAGCAGCGCGTCGCCGCCTTCGTGCCCCAGCGAGTCGTTGACGTCCTTGAAGTCGTCGACATCGACGAACAGCAGCCCTTCGCGCCGGGACTTTCCGGCTGTGCCCGGCTGGAATGACTTTGCGAGCCGCTCGGTTAACGCCGCCCGGTTGGCCAGCCCTGTCAGGGGATCATGCGTGGCGCGGTGCGTCAGGGCCAGATGGCTGTCGTGGACAGCGGCGGCCATGGAGTTGAAGGCCTCTGCCAGTTCACCCAGCTCGTCGCGGCGGACGACGTCGATGCGGTGGCTGTAGTCGCCGGCTTTCAGTTTGAGGACCCCACTGTGCAGGCCCTCGACGGGCCGGATCAGGAATTTGACCATTCTGCTGCGGAAGTAGACGACGACGGCCGCCGCCAGCCCGAACAAGGCGCTGCGGGCTGCGATCACGATCTGCTGAAGCTCGGCACTGTAGGCCAGTCCGGAGTCCATCGCTTCAAGGGCCGACCGTTGAATCCCATCCAGCGAGGCACGGACCCCGGCGCCGGACGCGTCGAGACCCGGCGACTCGGCCACGTGGTTTCCCGTGAGGGTCTGCACCTGGTCGCCCCACAGCCCGCGTTCCGCGAGCCCGTCCTGCCACTGGGCGCGGGCGTTGCCCGCGGCGGCACGCATGTCCCGCTCCGCCGGCAGGGAGCCGATGGCCTCGTCGAAGCGGCGGGAAATGTCCCGCTGCTCTTGGAGGAACACCGAACGGTCGACCGGTGCGTTGGACAGGAGCTGATGGCCGGCCTGTTCATGGGCATCGAGGGCGGAGCGCAATTGCGCGATCATCTCTGATTCGCTTTGGAGCCGGGCGGCAGTTTCCTGCACCTGGTCCCCGACGCCCCGGACGCCGACCATCGTGGCCAGGGCCCCCACGAGCAGCGCCACCAGCATCATGGCGAAGGCCCTCGACCATTCGGTCTTAAGGCTCCAGGTGCGCCCGGGGAGCCGGTCTCCGGTCCCGACGGCAACAGCTCCGGTACCGGGTTTGCCGGTGCCGAAGCTGTTTGTACCACCGTGGCCATCAGAAGTGGCACCAGCCACTAGAGGAGGCTGGTCCTCAGGCTTGATGGTCCAGTTCCGCATGATTCCGCCTCCGGCTAGGTACCGGCACGCGCCGAATCGTCAATGAGGAGCGTATCGGAACGCGTCGTGTATGGCATGCCCGGCGGCGTTACGGCGGAAATGTGAAGCGGGCCGCCTGTTAGCTCATGCAGTCAGCGCAGTACGAGTGGCCTGCCTTTTCGCGGGCGAGCTGCGAGCGGTGCCGGACGAGGAAACATGAGTAACATGTGAACTCGTCGTCCTTCTGCGGAATGACGGTGACCGTCAGTTCCTCGCCGGAGAGGTCGGCGCCCGGCAGTTCTACGCCTTCGGAGGTGTCCGCCTCATCGAGCTCGCGGGTTACGCTGCGGGCGTCCGGCGCGTTCGCCGAGCGAAGGGCCTCCAGCGAGGCGTTGCGTGATTCCGCAACGTCGGATCGGACTTCGTCATAGTCGGTTGCCACCTGGTTGATTCTCGATTCCGTTGTTCTGAGTTTCCCGGGATTGAACGGTACAGCATGCACCCGTTAATTTGCTGGGTGTAGGGGCACTGTGTGCAGTGACACTCACAACACCGGTGATGGGTTTCCGCCGGGGTGGCATCTGTTCGATGATCGTCGTCCGGATGTCATACGCCGTTCATGCTGTGGTCCTAGGCTTGTTCCTCAGGCACCGTCCGCCAGAAGGGAACCGGGATGGCAGATATCGCTGCAGTGTTCGGAAGGCTCACGCCCGACGAAGTTGACCGCCTCCGGGCCCTCGGCCCCGTGGGCCACCTGCCCAGACAGCTCACCGACGCCCTTGACCGCGCGGCCGGCGGTCCGGGCGCCGGACGCGGGTACTACGTTCCCACCGGCAGCGTCAGCGCCACGGGCGGACCCCACTTTGTCCTGCGCAGCGATGTCTCCAGCTGGCTGTTTGGCTCCGCTGCCCAGGTGCCCCAGGCCCGCGAAGACGTTTAGGAGACGCCCCGCTCACGGTGCGGTGCCCGCGATTCCCCTTGGAACCAGACATGCCGAGAGGCGCTCCAGGCGCCATACTGGGTCTGAGGAGAGGAGTCCGCAATGAGGGTTCTGATGGTGGAGGACGAGCGGCACCTCGCCGATACCGTTCGCCGGGGCCTTGTGAATGAAGGGTTCGTCGTGGACGTGGCCCATGACGGCGTCAGCGGACTGTCGGCCGCCAGCGAATCCCACTACGACGCGATCCTGCTGGACCTGATGCTGCCGCTCATGAACGGCTACGACGTGCTCAAGGAACTGCGCCAACGCCGGATCTGGACCCCGGTGCTGATGCTCACCGCGAAGGACGGGGAGTACGACCAGACGGATGCCTTTGACCTCGGTGCCGATGACTACCTGACTAAACCGTTTAGTTTCCTGGTGCTCGTGGCCCGGATCCGTGCCCTGATCCGACGCGGGGCCCCGGAGCGGCCCGTCGTGCTGACGCTCGGTACCCTCTCCATCGACCCCGTCACCCGCCGGGTCCGACGGGACGGCACGGAGATCAGCCTCACGGCCCGCGAATACGGGCTGCTGCACTATCTCATGCGGCGGCACGACCAGGTTGTGTCGAAGGCGGAGATCCTCGACAACGTCTGGGATTCGGCGTTCGAAGGCGGGGACAACGTCGTGGAGGTCTACATCGGCTACCTGCGGCGCAAAATCGATGCCCCGTTCGGTGTCCGCAGCCTGGCCACAGTGCGCGGGATGGGCTACCAGCTCAGCGCCGGGCAGATTTCCGAACCGGCGCATCCGCGCCCTCATCAGTAGCCGGGGCCCCGGGCAGGGGAAACGCAATTTCGAAACGGCATTCACCGTCGGGCCCTTCGGTGGCGCAGATGGTGCCGTGGTGGGCGGACATGATCCCCGCCGCAATGGCCAGGCCGAGACCGCTGCCGCCGTTTTCCCGGGAACGGCTCTCATCGAGCCGGACAAAGCGCTCAAAGATCCGCACCCGGTCCGCCGCGGGAACGGGATCGCCGTCGTTGTCGACAGTGATTACAGCGCCGCCGGCCGTGGTGCGCAGGGTGACCCGGAGCCGGGACCGCGCGTGCCGCTCAGCGTTGTCCAGGACGTTGCGGAGCACCTGGCCGATGCGCCGGGCATCGCCCCGGATTCGGGTCGGCGTGAGCTCGGCTGTGATCTGGTGCAGGCTAGCCGACCGCAGCCGCCTGATCTCCTGGTCCACGACGTCGTCCAGGTCCACGTCGTCATCCTCGACCGCCAGCCCCCCGTCGTTCGCCTTGGCCAGCGTCAGCAGGTCCTCCACGAGATAGCGCATGCGCTCCGTTTCGCTGGCAAGGACATCTTTCATCTGGAGCCACATCGCTCCGGATGGATCCGCCGCGGCGATCTCCACGCCGGCACTCAACGTGGCCAGCGGGCTGCGCAATTCGTGGCTTGCATCGGAGACGAAGCGGCGCTGTTCACGGTCCGATGCCTGGAGCCGCTCCAGCATCATGTTCATGGTCCGGGCCAGAGCCTCGAGTTCGTCGTTGGTGGGCGGGACGTCAATGCGGCCATCGAGGCGTTCGGCGTCGATCCGGGCGACCTGGCCCCGGATCCTTTCGACCTGGCGCAGCGATCGTCCCACCAGCCGCCATACGGAGATGCCAACGACAGCGAGCAGCAACGGGGTAGCCCCCAGCAGGAACCACGCCACGGTGGCGACGGTATCGGCCTGCACCTGCACTGAGGAGGCAACCACCACGGTGTACTCGGCGGAACCGACCCGCACTCCGGCGGTGACCACGTGGAAGTCGTCCTGGTTGCCGATGTTGGGGAGACTGGAGACGTCCTGGGTTTGGGTTTGGCCAGGGGAGGGGCGCCGGGCGGTCAGGGGCACCTGGGCGGCCTTGGGCTCGGACCCTGCTACCACCTGCCCGGAGGCGTCCAGGAGCTGGACATACTGGCCGGCGTAGGCCGTTAGCCCGATATACTCGGCGAGCTCATCGATGTCGTGGTCAGCCAGTTGGACGATCACGTCTTGTGTCTTCCGCAGGGAAGCGGAATCGATCGAGGCCGTGAGGGTGCTTTGCAGCAGAGCGAGCCAGATGACGCCACCTACAAGCAGCGCAGCGGCAACGACGGCGACGGCGACCGCCGTCGAGCGCTTGCGCAAGCCCCAACTGCTGCGGCGGGACCGCCTGGCCGGGGACGTGGGCCGTTCCATGTTCCAAGAATGCGGCACCGGCGGTCCTCGGACAACCGCTGCCGGAGAGTTTTCCGGAGCCCGACGCGGCAGGGGCCTTCTCAGGGTCCTCTCAGGTGCTGTGCGGCACAGTTAAGGCAGGAAAAGTTCATGAAGGAGCCGACAGGCTCAAGGCTCCGGCGCACATCCGCCGGCCGCCACAGGCTACCGGCCGCACTCTCTCCTCAACCAGTGTGCGGCCGGTCATTTGTGAATTTAGAGCCGAAGGCGACCGTCCGCGAACTCCACCAGCGCGGCTCTCCTTAGGCTGCCACCCGGATGAAGAGCGGATCCATGGGCTGGCCGGCGGCATACTGGCCGTCGAAGAGCTCGGATCCTTCCGGGGAAATGACGACGTCGACGGGTTCCCACACGAGAGACCCGCCGGCGACGCGGGGCTTCGACGGAGTGAGGAACCCGACCGCGGTGCGGTCCTGGCCATCGCCGGTGCTGATGGAGAGCACTCCGCTGCCGCCGGTGAAGGTGATCCAAGGATCCAGCAGCCGGACCAGCAGCATGCCGTGGTGGCCGGCGAGCCGGACATCCCCGCGGAAGCGCAGCACGCCTGTGCCGCGCTCGACGTCGTAGTCAGAGGACTCCGGGCTGAAGCAGAACAGGGAAGGTTCGGCCACGGTCGCCCCGTTGGTCGCGGAGACGGACCCGTCCGGCAGGCTGTTGATGTAGTCGACGAAGCTGCGCTTGATGCCCCAGCTCAGGCCCAGCGCGGGCAGCGGATCGGGTGAAGCGGACGCTGCGTTCACGTAGGTTCTCCTGTGGCTGAAAAGCTGGACTCTCTGAGCCTAGCGGTGCATGGCCTGCCGCATGAACTGCCGCCCCGCCGTCGTGACATCCGGCGTATTCCCCTGAGGGCGTAGGGTGCGCCGGACTACCTCTCCCGGGCCGGTGGTTGACTTAGATGAGTACCAGTTCAGGAGGTGCGCTGTGGCAACTGCGATCAGCCGGGTCCCTGACCCCGAGGCGTCCGAGGACCCCCTTGATTCCTGCTCCGCAACGGTGATTCGCGTCGCCGCCGCGGTGACTCCCCATGTGGCGGCGCTGGAAGTGTCCGGCACCGGACGGCAGGGCCGCTTCCGCATCGGCGCCGGCTCAGCCGTCCTGTTCACCTCGGACGGGTACCTCCTCACCAACGCCCATGTGGTGGGCGGCGCCCAAGGTGGCGGCGCGGTATATGCCGACGGGACCCGCACCGCCGTGGAAGTGGTCGGCTCGGATCCACTTTCCGATCTGGCCGTCGTGCATGGCAGGGCCCCGACTGTGACGCCCGCGGACCTGGGTGATGCAGAGTCGCTCAGGGTCGGGCAGTTGGTCATCGCGGTCGGCAACCCGCTGGGACTCTCGGGCTCCGTGACCGCCGGGGTGGTCAGCGGGCTGGGACGCTCCATTCCCGTCTGGTCCGGACACAACCGCCGGATGATCGAAGACGTCATCCAGACCGACGCAGCCCTCAACCCGGGAAGTTCGGGCGGAGCGCTCGCGGATGCGCGGGGCAGGATCGTCGGCATCAATGCTGCGGTGGCCGGCGCCGGGCTGGGCCTGGCCGTCCCGGTCAACGCCACCTCGCGGCGGATCATTGCAGCGCTGCTTAAGGACGGCCGCGTCCGACGCGCCTACCTCGGGCTCGTCAGTACCCCAATCCAACTCCAGCCCAGCGCCGTCGTACGGACCGGACACCGCGAAGGGCTCCTGGTGGTCGAAGTCCTGGCAGGGTCTCCCGCCGAGCGGGCCGGATTCCGGGCGGGGGATGTGCTCCTCAGGGTCGGTGAAAAAGCGGTCTCCAACGCCGAAAGTCTGCAGAAACTGCTGTTTGTCGCGGCCATTGGTGTTCCGCTGGAGTTGGCGGTATTACGTGACGGTGCTGAAATCCGGGTGCTCACCGTCCCCGAGGAGATGAGGGAGAAGTAGGGTTAGCGGTGCCCTCGGGAATGCCGATGGATCCGGAAATTCCCGGTTCGCGCGTCAGGGCGCTGTTCGAAACCTGGTCATCGCCCCGGCGCTCCTGGAGAACTCTTCTGACAGGGCCGGCGTTACGGCCCGGGTGGACCTACCCGGGGTCGTGCCACCGCTTGGGGGTGGCGATACTTGCCTCACCGTCCGGGTACTCAGGAGACTTCGGGAGGATACTTGGCGGCGTTCCCCGGTGTACCCGACTTTCCGCGCGGTCAACGATCGGGTAGTTGCATTCCTTGTTGAGCCTCGTCCTGCGTGAAACGGTTTCCCTAGAAAGTCGGATGGAAGTGAGTCTCAGCGTACCTTTCCTGTAATTCCTTTCGGCTCTTCGAGGAGCGATTTAGTGATACCTGGGGAGGGGATCAAAGTGGAGAATTTGAGCGTTCCCACACCGGGAATTTCGGTTCGGCTTTTCGGAACATTCGAGGTCCGGCGAAATGGAGCAGTGCTCAGGGCTGCGGACCTGGGAGGCTGCAAGCCGCGGCACATTCTGGAAATTCTCCTGCTGAACCTCGGGACACCTGTTTCGAAGACGCGTCTCGTGGAGATGCTATGGGGACCGCATGCCAGCGACGGCGCCGTCGCGACTCTCGAGAGCTATGTCAGCGGCCTGCGCCGGGCGATCCAGCCCGGCAACACCAAATCGGGTCCGCTTCGCACCGCGAACGCCGGCTACGTCCTTGATCCACAGCTGGTGGAACTCGACCTGTCCGAGTTTCACGAGCTGGTCCGCACGGCCCGGCAGTCCCCGCCGGCGGAGGCTCACATGCTCTCGCTGCAGGCCTTGGAACTGGCCGCAGAGCCGCTGCTGGGTTTTGAGCTGGTGGCCGAGTGGGCGGAGGAGGCCCGGGCCCGCCACGCAGCCGCGAAAGTCGACGCCCAGATTCTCGCGGCAGAAACCGCAGCATTTCTGGACAAACCCGAACTCGCTGTTTCGCTGGCACAGACCTCGATCCGTTCGGAGCCGCTCAACGAACGTGCATGGACCATCCTGGTCGCGGGATACGAGCAGGCGGGTCTCCCAGTGCAGGGACTGGCCGCGTATGAGCGCTGCCGCCGGTTGTTCGACCGCGACCTGGGCTGCGCCCCGGGGCCGGCCCTGCAGGATGCCCACCTGAGGCTGTTGCGGCAGCGCGCCGAGGGAAACACCGAACTCTCGGAAGTCCTGGCAGCCCTGCTCTATCTGAGTGAACGGCTGCACGGCCCCAAAAGCACGCAGCCCGCCGCAGAGGAATCCCGGCGCATGCAGGAGAACGCCGGCCGGGTGCTCGACTCCTTCCTGCAGCAGGCGCTGGCCGTCGCCGTCTGAATCTGCCCTGGTGCAGCGGCCCGCCGGCCGGGCCACTCACGCGGCTTTGACAACCGGGAGCTCGTCCCAGTGGGTTGTGTAGCGGGGGGACAGCATGTCCCGTTTCATGGTCCAGTCCGGTCCGCCCCGGATTCCGGCGTGGCCAAGGCCGATCGAGCCCCGGCCGTACCTCCGGCTAACCTCCTCAAGCAGAGGGCCGATGCCGCGTTCCTCATGTGGGTTCTCGAAGACCGCCAGCGGTGCCTGGTTGCCTGTGGGCCGCAGGTCCGTGACCATGATGCCCGCACGGACGTACTTGATGCCGTTGTCGATCCGGGGGAGCAGGGCGCAGGCGGCCCTTGCCAGGAGGACCGGGTCCGCGGTGGGCATGGGCAGGGGCACGCACACGGAAGGGTGGGAACTGGACTGCCGGTTGTAGAACGACGTGGCCGCGAATGCAGTCAGCACCTTGGCCTGAAGCCCGTGGCGTGCCAGCCGGGCGCTGGCCTGCTGGGCATAGACGCCGAGGACCTGGCGCAGGCCGGCGCCGGTGGTGATCGGAGCGGCGAACGAGCGGCTGAAGATGAGCTGGTCGCGCCCTATTCGCTGCTCCTCCAGCGGGATGCACGGAGTTCCCTGGAGTTCGAGGACCGTGCGCATCAGCACCACCGAAAAGCGGTCCCTGATCCGGATCGGATCCGCCCGGGCGAGGTCCAAAATCGAATGGATCCCCAGCCCGTTCAGCCGTTTGGTCAACTGTGCCGCAACACCCCAGAGCTCGATCACGGACAGGCCCGCCATGAGCCTTTCCTGCTGGGCGGCGGGGACGGCATCCCAGTGGCAGACGCCGTCGAACGCCGGATTGTGTTTGGCCCACTTGTTGGCCAGTTTCGCCAAGGTCTTGGTGCCTGCGATGCCAACGCAGACGGGGACGCCGACGTTCCGGCGCACTGCCGTCTTCATCGTGTGGCCCAGCCGCTGCAGCTCCTGGGGAGTGCCGCGGACGCCCAGAAAAGCCTCGTCGATGCTGTAGACCTCCAGCCACGCCGAGTAGCGGCCGAGGAGTTCCATCACCCGGGCGCTGATGTCCCCGTAGAGCTCGTAGTTGCTCGAGCGCGCCACGAGCCCCCATTCCTTTGCCCGCGGCGCGAGCTTGAACCAGGGCTCACCGAGCGGGATTCCAAGTGCCTTCGCCTCGGGGGAGCGGGTGACGGCGCAGCCGTCGTTGTTGGAGAGCACCACCAGCGGACGGCCCTCCAGGGAGGGGTCGAAGGCGCGTTCGGCGCTGGCGTAGAAGCAGTTCACATCGACGAGGGCGACGCTGCCCCGCCCGGGCCCGGCCCTAGACATGGTGGAGGCAGCGGGTCGCGACGCCCCAGATGACGAGGTCCGACAACGCCGCGACCCTGATGTCCGGGTAGCGGGGGTTGTCCGCCTGGAGGACCACGCCGGAAGTCGTGAGGCGCAGCCTCTTGACGGTGAGTTCGCCGTCGAGGACCGCGACGACGACACAGCCGTCACGGGGCTCAAGCGCCCGGTTGACGATCAGTTCGTCGCCGTCGCTGATCCCGGCGCCCTCCATGGAGTCCCCGGACACCCGGACGACATAGGTGCTGGTGATGTCCTTGATGAGGTGTTCGTTAAGGTCGATGCGGCCGTCAAAGTAGTCCTGGGCCGGGGAGGGGTAGCCTGCGGCGACCGGCACCGGCGAGATCAGGACCGACAGAAGAGAAGTGCCCGCGTCTATCACGCGGGGCCCGATGATTACGCCCACAACACACCTTTATTCGAATATATGTTCGATAGGTTCAGTGTAGTCCCGGGGACTGACATTGCGCACACGTTGCCGTATTACGCCTAACGCATGGTTGGCGCCATCTGGCGGTGCATGAGGTTCCTCGGAATGCCGTCAGGGTCCACTGTCACCCGCGGACTCCTCAGGACTCGCCCGCGTTTAATGGCGGAAAGGTGCGGCTGAAGGGGGCTGGTTGCTTCTGAGCTGGGCCCGGTGTGTCCGACGCTAGACTCCCGTTATGACAATGGGGGAGAATCGGACCAGGAGTGGGAGCCAGAGGCGCCTGGTCTGGATTCTTGTCACTGCACTGCTGCTGGTGGGGCTCGCCACCTGCCAGGGGATGCGTGACCCTAACCCTGTGATCCAAAGGTGCAAAGACGCTGGCGGAACGTGGATCGGCGCAGAATTCAGCCCCAACCCTTACTGTGCTCTGGGTTAGCATGCACCCGGGGCGGGCCGATTTGGGGGACAACGCAACATGAGACGTAGGGAGATCTTGGGTACAGCCCTGCTCATTTTTACTGCCACCATCTACACGTGGGTGACCTTCTACTTCTCGGCACATCCGCTGGCTCCCGATGGTCAGCGGCTCATCTTCTTCTGGGGGATCGACGGGAGCGCCGTCGTTGGCCTGACGTATGTGGTCGGCGGCCTGGTCGGCTGTGCCGGGATTCTCCTCCTGCTTCCGTCGCTGATTCGCCGCGTGAACCGCCGCTGGCTGCGAGTGACGACAGGGTGGGCTACAACCGTTGCCGCCGTTGCCGCAGCCCCGTTCATAGGGCTGTTTCTGCTGTTCTCGTTGCTCCTCAGCTTCGGGACTAATATCCGTGAAGTGGCCCCGGATGGGCGCTCGGTCATCGTCACCCAGGATCAATTCGACGGCGATGTCATCCATATCTACACGGAATTCGATGCCTTCCACTACAGGTGGTACAGGGAAGCGCCAGAGCTCTCCGGCCCGGGGACCATCACCAGCGAGAACTGCCGCCTCGAAACTTCCGGCGAAGCGCTTGTACTTAGCTGCGGCGCAGGCACGGTGAGGATCCACTCCGACCAGCGCCCCGCTGGCTGACAAAAGCACCGACAAGCCGCCGAGGTTCCCTTCCGGGGATCTCCGTTCCCTTTCGTAGAGCTATTCGTTCAAAAACTACTCCGCAAGTTACCCATACACGTTGCGGTCAAGTGTGCGAAAACTGCCGCATTGGTGGCCCGGACCCGAGAAAAAGTACGAGAGAGCACGCTGCGATCAGAGAGCTTAACCCTCCGGCGATGAGTCCAAGCATCACCCCAGGGGTCGTGTACCCCAGCACGTTCAGCGCGATGAAGGCTGCCACGACGAGCACGATGAAGGCGAGGAGACAACCCACCATCGCGCGCAGCCATTTGTCGGCGGATGAATCCAATCTGTGGTCGCGGGCGCGTATGACAAGCCGCAGTCCAATGGCGGCAATGGCTTGCCAGCAGGCAAGCGCGCAGATTCCCCAGACCATGGCGGGAACCGTGAGTGGCTCGACCTCCGGGAAAACAGCAACCACACTCTCCACTGCGGAGGGGAGGAACCTTCCGGCACCCGGGGAATTGTGGAGATGGACATTCGTTGCTGATCCTGATTCTCGCCCCACGAATTCGACGGACTTGCTATGAACTCTTGGCCTCAACTCACCCTGACGGCAATGATGAACGAAAAGCTGGCGCACCATACAGCTTTGTCGTGTTAACGGAGCTGTGGGTGGGCGGTGTCTGTATGCTGTGCACATGACGGCGCCGCAGATCTATGTCAGTTTCCCGGGCACAGCGCGTGAAGCGCTCGGCTTCTACGCGGACGTTTTCGGCGGAGAGCTCTCCTTGCACACATATGATGACTTCAGTCGCAGCGACGGCCCCCCAGACGCTATAGCGCACGGAATGCTCAACGGCCTTGTTGCTTTGGCGGGATCGGACGCGGCCGCAGGCCAGAAAAGTGTCCGGCTCGAAGGTGTCATGCTCTCCCTGCTGGGGACCGCCGAGCCCTCAGTTCTCCATGAGTGGTTCGACAAACTTGCCGTCGGCGGCCGGGTGGTGGACCCCCTTGCTCCGAAGCCTTGGGGCGCTTCGGACGGCCAGGTCATAGATCGTCACGGACTTCACTGGCTCATCGGATACGAACCCGGCACCTGAGCGAAGCACAGCTGCTCGCACAGTTAGCGAACGAACGCCAGCATGTGTTCCGAACCGTCGACGGACTGGATCGTGTTTCGCGTACTTGGTTAGACTTCCGTGTACGCCGGCCATCTCGACATTGTGCGGGAGACGGTCAACGGCAGGTCGGCTGGACCTCAGGCTCGAGGAAAAGCGGACGTTGCGGACCAGTTGGGAGACGCTTCCAAAGAGCCACGCACCGCCGCCCGCCAACTGCGTGAGCTCGTCGATTCGGGTGTCCGGACTTCCCCGCGCCTCCGTTCCCTGAATGAACAGGACCTCCTCTGGTATTGCCACCCCGCAGGTTCCAGAGAGCTACTCGAAGCGTCCCTAACGGGTGATGGTCAGTGGCTTCGTTGGCATCACACACGATGCCCGCTGGAGAGTAACAGCCGCTCCATCGGCACGATGGTTCCTGCCCGTGTCATCGCACCAGTCGATGTTGTACGGGACGGCCGTGACCGCCCCATCGCCGACTGCCATTTGAGAGGGGACCTCAAAGGTGTAGGTGAACCCGCCATCGTCGTTCATGGGGGTCGTTGCGTCGATGACCATCCTGCTGGTTGCGTCGTTGACGGCCACTTGGATGCGGGCGTGGTCGCCGTAGCGGGGCTTACAGTCAGCATCCGGCGCGGTGACCGTCACACTCTCGCCGGCTTTCGCAGTGGTCGGCTTCACAGAAAAGGCGGGTGGAAAACATGGCGGCTCGCCGTTCCCTGAGGAAGAAGCGCAACCGGATGCAGCACCCACTAGCAGGACGGTGCCGACCGCAATGATTACCGGACAACGCATGCTGCTAATTCGAACTCGACACCTCGGAGTGAGCTGCATTTCCTCATTATTGGTGGGGTTGGCATCGAGCGAATACACCCATCCGATATTCGTCCCCATATCGTTGCCAGAGTCTCCCGCCGCCGCTGGCTCGCATTCGCACTTCGAGGAGTGGCGAGGACCGCTGGCGCGAGCTTCCGATACGCTTTTCGGAGTTGCCGCTGTCCAAGCCGCCGAACCGTTGATTTCAGTGAGCGCAGAAGCTGACGAAGTACTCCTGCCGGACCGGCCGGCGGCCTGCTTCTGGTCCGTCCGCAACGAGGTCAGGTTCCCCGCGTGCATGTGGCCCCAGCCGGTGTCCGCTCCCGAGCGTGGCCCGCTCAGGAATGAGGACTCCGCCGCCGGAGCCAAGCCCTGGTCCGCCGCATATAGGAGTCCCTCCTGATCGGACGCTGAGACAAACGAGGCAAGTGCCGTGGCTTCGGACCACCACTCGGCGGTCCCGGTCCTGCCGAGTGGTGCGGCAGATGTCGCCGTCGTGCCGGGGCAGCAAAGTTAGCTTCGTCACGTGCTGGGATTTCGTCGAAATTCCCAGCCTCGCGGGCCCCATACTTGGAATGACCCCGGCGGACTCTTTCCTCCGCCAGGCATGAGGAGGGTCCATGAAAACTTTGAGTATTGTGAAAAGCGTTGTCACGAGCGAGTACTTTCCCGCCGCGACCGTGCTGGCCGGAGTGGCCCTGTTCTGGGGCCTCGGGCTCTTCGGCGGGTTGTCCCTTCTGAGCGACCACCAGACGCTGCTGACCACGCTCACCTGGCTGCTGTTCGTCTACGCCGCGGCCGTGCTCACGCCGCTCGCGGGAATCATCGCGGCAATGGACCTGTCACGCCGCTGGCTGCGGAACCGGGCGTCGGACACCGCGGGGTCAACCGCAACCGCGTCCGCGTAGGGTCCCGGAAGGGCCTATTCGAACCGGGACGGGTCGCCCATGCCGCGGCGGACGACTTCGGCCACGCCGCTGGAGTAGTCGATCACGGTGGTGGGCTCCGCGCCGCAGTCCCCGGAATCAATCACGGCGTCCACCACGTGCTCCAGCCGTTCCTTGATTTCCCAGCCCTGGGTCAGCGGTTCCTCCTCGTCCGGCAGCAACAGGGTGCTGGAGAGCAGCGGCTCGCCCAGTTCTGCCAGCAGTGCCTGGACCACCCGGTTGTCGGGGATGCGCACGCCTACTGTCTTCTTCTTCGGGTGCAGCAGCCGCCTGGGAACCTCCTTGGTGGCAGGCAGGATGAAGGTGTAGCTTCCGGGAGTGACAGCCTTGATGCTCCGGAACACATCGTTGTCGATCTGCACAAACTGACCCAATTGGGCGAAGTCCTTGCAGACCAGTGTGAAGTGGTGTTTGGCATCGAGATGGCGGATGGCCCTGATCCGGTCGAGCGCCTCCTTGTTCCCGATCTGCGCTCCGAGGGCGTAACAGGAGTCGGTGGGATAGGCGATCAGGCCGCCGGAACGGACGATTTCCACGGCCTGGCTGATGGAGCGGGCCTGGGGGTTTTCGGGGTGAACATCGAAGTATCTCGCCATGGGACGAGCTTACGCCCGACGGCGGCCCGCCCGGGCTGTCCGGCTAACTTGAGCCCCGCGGCGGCGTCACGCCGCGAGCGCCGCGAACATCACTGCCATCGAGGCCGCCCCCACGAGTTCCAGGCCCCTGCCAGTGGGGCCCCGGCGTGGTGCGCCGCCTGGCCCAGGATGCCGGCAGCCTCGACGCCGGCAGCTTCCGGGCCGTGGGCACTGCGGACATCCATGGCCGCGGGCATATACGTCATGGCGGCCATGGTCAGCGCGTGGTAGAGCAAGCCGCCGCGGCCGACTGGCCATCAGGGCGGCCGTGCCCGGGTCTTTCGGGAACGGGCGGCCCGGGAACGTGCACGGGCGGCCACCAATGGGGCACGGGGCGCCGGGAGACGGCGCGGAGGACGAACCACCAGGCGGCCAGGCCGAAGACGAACACCTGGGGCAGTGCGGGCCACTGGAGTCCGGGGACGAGCATCAGCACCATGGCCGTCATCATGGCGGCATGGAGTCCGAAACCGGCCCGGATATCCGGCGGCGACGTGCGGCCCGCACGGAACGCGCGGAACGCCGCGTAGAGCGACGCTGCCAGCAGCGGTGCCACCAGCCCCCAGCGCAGGAGATCATTCTCGATCAACGGTGCCCTGTCACTGCTGCTCGTCGTGGTGGATCCGCTCGTCGAGCTGCCGCAGGGGCTCCCCGCTGCCGCTCCACTGCTTGGCGATGAACTCCGCCGCGATGGACACCGCGGTCTCCTCGGGGGTCCGGGCCCCAAGGTCCAGGCCCACCGGGCTGTGCAGCCGCGCCAAGGCGTCCTCGCCCAGGCCCGCCTCCCGCAGCTTCGCGATCCGGTCCGCATGGGTCCGGCGCGAGCCCATGGCACCAATGAAGGCGATCGGCCGGCCGCGCAGGGCAACGTCCAGCAGCGGAATGTCGAACTTCGGATCGTGCGTGAGGACGCACATGACGGTGCGTTCATCCACCAGGCCCTTGTCCAACTGCTCGGCGAGGTAGCGGTGCGGCCAGGCGTTGACGACCTCCGCGGCATCGGGAAACCGCGCCGGGGTAGCGAAAACGGCCCGGGCATCGCACACCGTGACGCGGTAGCCGAGGAAGGTGCCCAGCCGGGCCAGCGCTGAGGCGAAGTCGATGGCGCCGAAGACGAGCATTCGCGGCGGCGGGGCGTAGCTCGTGAAAAAGACCCGCATCCCGGCGTCCAGCCGCTCCCCGTCGGGACCGTAGCTCAGGATGCCGGAGCGGCCCGCGGCGAGCAGGCCCTGGGTGTCGTCGCCCACGGCGAGGTTGGCCCGCTCGGATCCGAGGTCGCCCTCGAAGTCCGACGGCCGCACGATCAGGTGCCGTCCCAGCCAGCTGCTGTCCGGGTGTTCGATCACCGTGGCAACCCCAACCCGCCGCCCGTCGGCGATGTCCTGCCGGACGGCGTCGAGTTCGGCGAAGGCTTGCCGGGATACCGGCTCCACGAAGATGTCGATGATCCCGCCGCAGGTCAGGCCGACGGCGAACGCGTCGTCGTCGCTGATCCCGTAGCGCACCAGGACCGGGATGCCGTCGTCCTTGACCTGCGTGGCGAGCTCGTACACGGCGCCCTCGACGCAGCCGCCGGAAACCGATCCGACGGCTTCCCCCTCGGCGGTGACGAGCATGGACGCCCCCGGGAGGCGCGGGGCTGACTTGAAAGTGCTCACCACGGTGGCCAGGCCGGCGGTGTCACCCTTGTGCCAGCCCGGCATCATGGCTGCCAGGACATCACGCACGGTCGAACTTCAGCCTTCCCATCGCCCGGATCAGCCGGAAGGCGGACAGGCGGCCGGCCCAGTAGGAGACGCATGCCACGACCGCCACGAGCGCCAGGACCTTCACGGGGCTGGAGAGCTGCTCGGCCGCGATCCCCTTGGCGAGGCTGAGGGCGTCCAGGCTGCCGGCGGGCGCGGATGCCGGTGCGGGCGCGGGGGACGGCCGGGCCGCGGCGGGCACAGCACCCGGCGGAAGGCCCGGAAGTTCTGACGCCGGGGCCGGTATGGTCGCTCCGGAGACCTTGGCCGCGGCCGCCTGCGCTTCCGCCTCCGCATCGAGACCGGGCAAACCGCCCGCTGGAACGGTGCCGGGGGCACCCGGCGCGGTGATCATGGCCTGCAGATTGCTGGCGAACAGGGCCATCATCTGTTCGGTCACGCTGCCGATCACGCCCTTGCCCATCGCGGCCGCTTTGCCGGAAAGCGACAGCTCGGCGTTGACGGTGCCGCGGGTGGTGCCGCCTGCCTCTTCCGTCAGGAGCAGGGTCACCGTGGCGTCGGCGGTGCCCTGGCCGCGGGTCTCCTGGGCCTTGCCGCCGAGAACGGCCCGGTGTTCAGCGGCGTTGCGCTCGATGACGTTGAGCAGCCCTTTGTACTGCATGTTGACCGGACCCAGTTTTACGGTCATGCCCACCTGGTAGGCGTCGTCGGAAAGCTTGTTCAGGATCCTGGCGCCGGGGACGCAGCCGGCCACCCGTTCAAAGTCCATGATGGTGTCCCAGACGGTGTCGATCGGTGCGACGACCGAGAAAGTGCTGTCGATCTGCATTAGTTCCCTCTTCCCTTGAGTGATGACTGGCCGTCGCCGCGGATTGCGGCTGCCACCTCTGCCAAAGCCGTGTAGCTGTGTCCGCTGACGAAAGCGTCGCAGTATGGCAGGGCCGCCGCCATGCCGCCCGCCAGTGGACGGTAGCCCGGGGATGCCTTGCGTGGATTGACCCAGACGATCCGGTGGGCCAGTCGGCGCAGCCGCGCCATCTGGGCCGCGACCTGGTCGGGGTCCTCCTGGGCCCAGCCGTCCGAGAAGATCACCACCACCGCGCCGCGGGCCAGTCCGCGGCGGCCGTGTTCGTCGACGAAGTGCCGGATGCTGTCGGCAAGCCGGGTGCCGCCGGCCCAGTCCGGCGCTGCCTCTGCCGCACGGGACAGCGCCTCGTCCGGATCCCGCAGCGCCAGCTGCCGGGTCAGGCGCGTCAGCCGGGTGGAAAAGACGAAGGCCTCGGCGCCGGCGGTGGCCACCGCTCCCTGCAGAAGCGAGACGAAGATCCGCGCATACGGTTCCATGGACCCGGAGACATCGCACAGCATCACCAGCTTGCGGCGCTGCTCGCGGCGCCGGGCGTACAGCAGCCGGGTGGTGTCGGCGCCGGAGCGCCGCGCCGCGCGGACCGTGGCGCGGACATCCAGGCGGGCGCTGCTGTGGGCGGACTTGCGGGTGCGGCGGCTCAAGCGGGTTGGTGTCGCGAGCAGCAGCCGGGACGCCAGCCGCCTGATCTCCAGGACCTCAGCCTCGGTGAGCTGCGCGAACGACATCCGGTGCAGGCGTTCCTCGGCGGAGGCCATAGCCAGTACGGCCTCCCGTTCCGGGGTCTCCTCGTCCCTGCTGCTCTCCGGTCCCGCAGAGGCAACCGCCGGCGCCGTCCGCGGGTGCGCCGGTCCCTGCCCGGGGGCGCGGTCCTCGGCGGGTGAGGGCCTGGTGCGTGCTTCTTCAGGGGCTGCGGGCGGTGACGCGGCCGGGGCCGGAGCTGTGCGTGGCGGCGCGACGGGGTCAAAGCCGCCGCGGAACACCGCGGCGAAGACGGCGTCGAACACCGGCAGCTGCCCGTGCGCTGACACCAGCACCACCCGGGATGCCCAGTACAGCGTTTCGACGTCGGCTGGTGGGATCAGGCGGAGGGCTTCGGCCAGCCGGACTGCCCGGTCCGGGGAACACGACAGCCCGGCCCGGCGCAAAACGGTGATGAATGCCGCGGACAAGGCGGCCGCCTCCACCGCGGGGTGAGCGGCCGCGGTACCCTGCGCGGTCCCGGCCATCAACGGGGTCACCCGCCCGTGCCGGCCACGAGCCAGTCCGCCCCGCGGGCGCCGACCAGTTCCAGGTCGTCGCGGTTCTTGACGATCGAGCCGAGGGTCTGGTCCGCCGTCGCGGCGTCTATGTGCCCGATACCGAGCACGGCGAGGGCGGACACCCAGTCGATGGCCTCGGAGATCCCCGGCGGCTTGGCCAGGTCCAGCGAGCGCAGCCTGGTGATCACCGCGGCGGCCTGCAGGGCCAGCGGTCCGCTGCTGGCGGGCACGCGGCGTCGGACGATTTCCGCGATCCGCTCAGGTCCCGGGTAGTCGATCCAGTGGTAGAGGCAGCGCCGGGTCAGGGCATCGTGCAGGTCCCTCGTCCGGTTGGAGGTCAGGATGACGATCGGGGGATGGGTGGCCCGGATGGTGCCCAGTTCCGGGATGGTGACTGCGGCCTCGGCGAGCAGTTCGAACGTGAACGCCTCGAACTCGGCGTCGGCCCGGTCGATCTCGTCCAGCAGGAGGACCGCGGGGCGCGGGCCGGGATGTTCGATCGCCTGCAGCAGCGGCCGGCGCAGCAAGTACTCCGGGCCGAAGAGGTCGGTCTCGGTGACCGAGGCGTCCCGGACTTCCGCCAGCCGGATCCCGAGCAGCTGCCGCTGGTGGTTCCACTCGTAGAGGGCCTCGCCGGCGTCGATTCCCTCGTAGCACTGCAGCCGGTACAGCGGCGTATCCAGCAGCAGGGCCAGGGCCTTCGCCGCCTCCGTCTTGCCGACGCCCGCCTCGCCCTCCAGCAAAAGGGGTTGCGGGAGCCGGACCGCCAGGAAGAGTGCTGTAGCCAGTCCGACGTCGGCCAGGTAGTCACCGCTGTCCAGCGCCGAGATCAGGGACGGGACGTCGGGAACCCTGCGCTGCACATCCGTCTCCGCGCCGGTGCGCGCCGCAGCAGTGTTCACAGCGCGCCCGCCAGCCCCGCCAGGACACGGCGGTAGTCCTCGTCCGTGTCGACGTCCAGCGGCACGGGGCCCGGGACGCGAAGTTCGACGGCGTCGGCCGCCCGCTGCTCCAGCAGCTTCCAGACTGCCTTGTCGCCGTGCAGGGCGGCCAGCTCCGGGAGCATCCGGCGGGTGAACGCCAGGGGATGGCCGACGCCGTCGCTGTACCGGCAGACGGCGATCCCAGGGGCATCCCGCCCGCTGGTTGCCTCGCCCCGGAACAGGAGCTCCAGCAGTGCGCGGGCGTCGACGGAACGGACGCCCGGCTGGTCACCGAGCAGCAGGACAACGGCGTCCGTATCCGGGTGGAGTGCGGCAACACCGGCGGCGATGGAGGAGGAACAGCCCTCTCCGAAGTCCGGGTTGAGCACAATCTCGCAGCCGGTGGTGTCGACCGTGCGCTGGACTTCCGCGGCTGAACTTCCCAAGGCCAGCACCGTCTGGTCAAAGCCGCAGCCCCGGGCGGCGGCCAGCACGGCGTCGAGGAGTACCCCGCGGCCGAAGGGCAGCAGCTGCTTGGGCCGGCCCAGGCGCCGCGACGCCCCGGCCGCCAGGACCAGGCCCGCCGTTCGGTGCTGCGAGGGTAGGCGTTCAGAGAGTGAGGGCATAGCGCTCCGGATCTTTGCGGAAGGCGGCCCGGCAGCCGGGCGAGCAGAAGTAGACGGTCACAGCGTTGTGCTCGAGGTGGATCGAGGAGTCCACCGCCGCGACGGTCATGCCGCACACGGGGTCGATCGCCGTCGCCGGGGCTGCCGCTGCCGTCGCCGGGGCTGCCGGGGCCGGGTGCCGTGACTTCGCCCGTTCCTGGATGAGCTGGGCCAGGATCGAGAGCGCGATCTCACCGGGGGTGCGGGCGCCCAGCTGCAGGCCTGCCGGGGTGAACACGCGCGAGCGCTGTGCGGGGTCGACGTCGAGGGATTCCAGCACCGCGGCGCCTCGCGTCCCGCTGGCTACCAGCGCGACGTATGGCACTCCGGCGCGCAGGGCGGCCTCGAGTGCGGCTTCCTCCGCCTTGCCGTGCGAGGCCACAATCAGCGCCGCATCGTCGGACCGCGGGGCCGCTGCTTCCCCGTCAGTGAGTTCCACCGCCAGCCCGACCCCGGAGCCGAGGGTCTCCAGCGCCTGGGCCACGGGCGTGGTGCCGACTACCAAAACCCGGGGCGCCGGGATGCGCGGCTGCAGGAAGATCTCGATCGCCCCGCCGCTGAGGCAGGGATTGGACACCTCAACCGCGCCTTCCTCGACGCTGCGGGACGGCTCGCCGGGGACAACGCGCAGCAGCAGGGGTTCCTCCGATGCCAGGACCTGCAGGCTGTACTCCCGCACCGAGGACTCGACGCAGTTCCCGCCGACGAAGCCCAGGATCTCTCCGCCGGGCAGGATCAGGGCTGTGTCCCCGGCGTGGGTGCTGGTGGGGTGCTGGGCGCGGACCACCGTGGCGTGCACGAACGGCTCGCGGCGGGACGCGAGGTCGTTCGCCCGGGCCGCAAGGGACTCTCCAATCGGTGTCATGTCAGATCGGCGGCCTTGCCCGGCCCTGCATGGCCGCCCAGACCCGGGCCGGTGTGCAGGGCATGTCCATGTGGACCACCCCGTAGGGGGCCAGGGCGTCGACGACGGCGTTCACGATCGCCGGCGGTGAACCGACGGTGGCGGACTCGCCGATGCCTTTCGCCCCGATGGGGTGGTGCGGGGACGGGGTGACGGTGAAGCCGGTCTCCCAGTCCGGCACCTCCATCGCGGTGGGGATCAGATAGTCCATAAAGGACCCGCCCAGGCAGTTGCCGTCGGCGTCGAACTCGATGATCTCCATCAGGGCCATCCCGACGCCGTCGGTCAGGCCGCCGTGCACCTGGCCCTCAATGATCATCGGATTGATCCGGGTGCCGCAGTCGTCCACCGCGATGAAGCGGCGCACCTTGACGTGCCCGGTGCCCGGATCGATGTCGACCACGCAGATGTAGGCGCCGAACGGGAACGTCAGGTTCGGCGGGTCGTAGGTGACCTCGGCATCGAGGTTGCCGTCGACCCCCTCGGGCAGCGTCATGGTGCCGTGGGCCGCCATGGCGATTTCGGCGATGGTCTTCCCGGCGCTGGGATCGCCCTTGACGAACCAGCGGCCCTTCTCCCATTCAAGGTCCTCGGGCCGCGTCTCCAGCATGGCCGCGGCGATCAGCTTCGCCTTCTCCCGCACCTTGCGGGCAACGAGGGCGACGGCGCCGCCGCTCACCGGCGTCGAGCGGCTCCCGTAGGTGCCAAGGCCGAACGGTGTCTGGTCGGTGTCGCCGTGGACGACGTCGATATCCTCGGGCGGGATGCCGAGCTCCTCGGCGACGATCTGCGCGAAGGTGGTCTCGTGGCCCTGGCCCTGGCTTTGCACCGAGAGCCGGACGACGGCCTTGCCCGTGGGATGGACCCGCAGTTCGGCGCCGTCGGCCATGCCGAGGCCGACAATGTCGAAGTGCTTGCGTGGGCCGGCGCCCACGGTCTCGGTGAAGAACGAGATGCCGATCCCCATGAGTTCACCGCGCGCCCGCTTCTCCTGCTGCTCGCGGCGCAGCTCGTCGTAGCCGGCCAGCTGCATGGACAGCCGCATCGCTGGCTCGTAGTTGCCGGAGTCGTACACCCAGCCAGTCTTGTTGGCGTACGGGAATTGTTCGGGTTTGATGAAGTTCTTCAACCGCAGTTCCGCCGGATCCATCTCCAGCTTGCGGGCCAGGATGTCCACCATCCGCTCGACCAGATAGACGGCCTCCGTGACGCGGAACGAGCAGGCATAGGCGACGCCGCCGGGTGCCTTGTTCGTGTAGACCCCTGTGACGGAGCAGTACGCGGCTTTCAGGTCATAGCTTCCGGTGAAGATAGAGAAAAAGCCTGCCGGGTTCCTGGTGGGCTGCGCGGTGGCGTTGAACGCGCCGTGGTCTGCGAGGACGTTGGTGCGCACCGCGAGGATCTTGCCGTCCTTGGTCGCCGCGATCTCGCCCTGCATGATGTAGTCCCGGGCGAAGGAGGTGGACATCAGGTTCTCGGAGCGGTCCTCCACCCATTTCACCGGCCGGCCGGTGACGATCGAGCCCACGACGGCGAGGATGTAGCCGGGGTAGATGCCGACCTTGTTGCCGAAGCCGCCGCCGATGTCCGGGGACACCACGCGGATTTTGTGCTCGGGGATCCCGGCGACGATCGCGAACAGGGTGCGGTGGGCGTGCGGGGCCTGCGTGGTTTCGTACAGGGTCAGCTTGCCGTCGACGGCGTCGAAGTCGGCAATTGCGCCGCACGTCTCCATCGGGGCGGGGTGCACGCGCGGGTAGACGATCTCCTGGGAGACAACGACGTCGGCGCTCGCGAAGACGGCTTCGGTTTCGGCTTTGTCGCCCATTTCCCAGTCGAAGATGTGGTTGTCCGTCCGGCCCTCGATCTCGTCGCGGATCACGGGGGCGTCAGCGTCGAGGGCCTTCCGGGCGTCGATCACCGGGGGCAGGACGTCGTATTCGACGTCGATCAGTTCCAACGCGTCGCGGGCGGCGTAGCGGTCCTCGGCCACGACGAAGGCGACCTCCTGGCCCTGGAAGCGGACCTTGTCCGTTACGAGGACTGCCTGGACATCCGCGGAGAGGGTGGGGGCCCACGCGAGCTTGAGTCCAAGCAGGTCCTTCCCGGTGATGACGGCGAGGACCTTGGGGTGGGCGAGGGCATTGGTGGTGTCCATGGACACCAGCCGGGCGTGCGCCACGGGGGCGCGCAGGATGGCGCCGTGCAGCATGCCGGGCAGGACGATGTCGTCGAGGTAGTTGCCTTTGCCGCGGACAAAGCGCGGATCTTCCTTGCGCTGGATCCGGCCGTAGCCGATCGGGCGGTCCGCGTCGCCGGCCGCCGGATTGCTGGGCCGTTCGTGGATAACGGTCATGCCTTCACCTCTGCGTCCTGTGTCTGCGCTGCGATGTCCTCAACCACGGTGTCCGTGCCGTCGATGGCCTCGTCTGCCGTGGCGTCACTGTCGCCGCCGGCCGGGTGGGCTGCCGCCCACTGCACCGACCGGACGATCGTGGCGTAGCCGGTGCACCGGCAGATCTGGCCCGAAATGGCCTGCCGGATCTCGGTGGAGTCCGGGTGCGGGTTCTTGTCGAGCAGGGCACGGGCGGTCAGCATCATGCCGGGGGTGCAGAAGCCGCACTGCAGCCCGTGCTCCTCCATAAAGCCCTGCTGGACGGGGTCGAGGGTTGCGCCGGTGGCCAGCCCCTCGACCGTGCGGATGTCGTGGCCTGCGGCCATCGCCGCGAGGACCGTGCAGGACTTCACCGGCTGGCCGTCCATCAGGACCACGCAGGTCCCGCAGTTTGTGGTGTCGCAGCCCCAGTGGGTGCCGGTCAGGCCAAGGACCTCGCGGATGTAGTGGACCAGGAGCACACGGGGCTCAATGTCGGACGTGACTTCGTTGCCGTTGACGGTCATGCTGATCTGCATCCGCTTCAGCCTTCCTGTGTCTGTGCGGCGCGGGCACACGCTTGCCGGAGCACCCGCCGGGTGAGTTCGTCGGCGAGGTGCCGTTTGTAGTCAATCGGACCGCGCTGGTCGGCCACCGGGTCGCAGGCTTCCGCGGCGAGCCGTCCGGCCTCCACGAACAGTTCCTCCCGGGGCTGCTGGCTGCGGAGCAGTTCGGCTGCCCCGGCGACCGTGTGGTCGAGGCCGAGGGCGGTGAGCCCGACGGCGGCGTCGGCGATGGTGCCGTCCGGCCCGAGCGTCACGGACGCGCCGGCGGCGCCGACTGCCCAGTCGCCGACCCGGCGTTCGACCTTCTCGTAGGCGCTGCCCGAACGGGGGCGGATCGGGAAGCGGAGCTCGCACAGCAGTTCGTCCTGGCCCACCGCCGTCTCATAGGGCCCGCGGTGGAAGTCAGCCATGGCCAGGATGCGCTCGCCGGCCGGTCCGCGGATCACGGCTTCCGCACCCAGGACGTCGCAGACCGTGGACAGGTCCTCGGCCGGGTCGGCCTGGCAGAGCGATCCGCCGATCGTTCCCCGGTTGCGCACGACAGGGTCGGCGATCACGGATTCCGCGTCCCGGACGATGGGGAAGAGCGCAGCGATCTCGTCCGACTCCAGGAGCGTTGTGTGGCGCGTCAGGGCGCCGATGCGCAGCTTGTCGCCGTCGCGAAGGATGAAGTCGAGTTCGTAGAGGTCGTTGATGTCGATCAGCCATTCGGGCCGGGAGAGCCGGAGCTTCATCATCGGCAGGAGGCTGTGGCCCCCGGCGACGACCCGCGACTCCGGACCGTGGCGGGAGAGGAGTTCCAGGGCGTTGTCCACGGAAGTGGCCCGCACATAGTCGAAAGGAGCCGGAATCTGCATAGTCCCTACCTCACTCCAAGGCGCTGGCAACGTCGCGCAGCACCGGTTTGAGGCAAGTCTTGCCCCGCGTGATACGCAGTGTCAATATCGTCATAAGCGAAAGGTTATGACGCCGTGGCGATGACATTGAGCCAGCTCCGCACGTTCGCCCTGGTCGCCCGTCTGGGCTCGCTGCACGCTGCCGCGGAGACTCTCGGCGTCAGCGAACCGGCGGTTTCCGCCGCCCTGTCGGCGCTCCGGCTGGACCTTGGCGACCCGCTCTTCGTGCGCGCTGCCGGCGGCATTGCCCTGACTCCGGGCGGCCGTGCCCTCGCCGACTACGCCCAGGACATAGTCGGGCTGGTGGACCAGGCCCGCTGGGAAGTCGCCAATGCCAAGAGCGACGCCGGGCGGCTGAAGATTGTGGCCACCGCACCCTTCGCCGAACATGCGGCAGGCCAGCTGCTGGACCTCTTTACCAAACGTGTTCCCGGCGCTTCGGTGGATGTCGTGGTGGGGTCCGCGGAGGACCTTGCCTCGCTCCTGCAGGAACGGGCCTACGACATCGCCCTGGGTGCCCGGCCGGTGCTGCCGGTCGCCCCCGTGGGGACTGCCGGGACCCATCCGGGCCTGGACTGCGTGCCGTTCCTGCGCTACCAGCGCGCCCTGGTCGCGGCGTCGGGGCATCCGCTGGCCCGGCTGCCAGGACCGGTCTCCGTGGCCCGGCTGCTGGACCGGCCGTGGTTTGCCGGACCGGCGGGGATCCAGGAAAGCTCGGAGGAGGGCCGCTGGCTGGCATCGACGGGCGTGGTGCCGGAGATCATCCGGCTCAGCAGCGAGACGGAAGCGTTGGCGGCGGTGCGGGCGGGGGAAGGCATCATGCTGGCGCTCGGCCATATCGTCCGGGCCGAACTGCAGAGCGGGGTCCTCGTCCGGCTGCCCGTCGTCGGGACACCGGTCACGGGCCTGTGGTGGGCGAGCACCCTGGACAACCACCGGACCACCACGATGGCGCGGACGCTCCAGCGCTTCGCCGGCACGGCGGATGCGACCGCCGCGATGGTCGCCCCCGGCGGCCCGCGGGGCCTGGAACGCCGCGGGTCGAAGTTCCACGTCGCGCTGTGGAGCTGAGGAATCCCCGGGAAGGGTTTGCCTGTGTCGCGTTGCGAAACGTGGGTGTCGGTGCTACCCCTTGTTGGGGACGACGATCGACAGACGCACCGCTACGAAGAGGAGTAACAAATGACTTTGCCCCGGGACGAAGACAGCTCACTGCGGCACTGGAGTGCCCGCCTGATCCAGGCGCTGCAGATCCTTGACCTGGAAGTGGACCACGAGAAGATCGTCCAGGTCGCGGACGAGTCGCTCAAGGCCGTCGGGCCGCACGCGGATGCCATCAGCGCCTTCATCGTCGGCTACGCCGCGGGTACCGCGTCGACCGATGGCCGGAAGAGCACCCAGGACGCTGTCCACGCTGCATCCAACAAAGTCATCGAGCTCTGTGAGCACGGCGAGTCCGGCGGCCCCGACGAAGAGGGCTGGGCCAAGCGGGCCCAATAGCCGCGGCAGCCACCCCGCACCGCGGATGGCGTTCGACCCCCGTGGGACATGCCCTCCCCTTGTGCCCAAGGATGGACATATGTGCATCATGTCCAGTGGCCGCGGCCAGGGTGGGGCATGTCCTCCGGAGTGCGAATCACGCGCCGCGGGACATGCCCTCCTCTGGTGCCCGCGGATGGACATATAGGCATTATGTCCAGTGGCCGCGGTCAAGGTGGGGCATGTCCCGTGGGGTGGGACCTACCGCGGCTGGGCCGCGCCGGACGCCAGGGTGGTCGAGCCGTCCGGGGTTTGGTCCGCGCTGGGCTCCAGCCTGACGATGACGGCCTTGGATACCGGCGTGTTGCTGCCTTCGGCCGTGTGATTCAACGGCACCAGCACGTTGGCTTCCGGGTAATAGGCGGCCGCACAGCCGCGCGCGGTCGGGTAGGAAACCACCCGGAACTTGCGGACCATGCGCTCCACGCCGTCCTTGTACTCGCCCCGGATATCCACGAACATACCGTCGGCGAGGCCCAGTTCGGTGATGTCGTCCGGGTTCACGAAGACCACATTGCGGCCTTTCTTGATGCCCCGGTAACGGTCGTTGTGGCCGTAGATGGTGGTGTTGAACTGGTCATGTGAGCGCATGCTCTGCAGGATCAGCGTGCCCTCCGGCTTCTCCACATGCTCGAGGTCGTTGACGGTCAGAACAGCTTTGCCCGTCGGTGTCGGGAACGTGCGCGAATCCCGCGGCCCGTTCGCCAGGATGAAGCCGCCTTCGTGCCGGATCCGCTCGTTGTAGTCCTCGCAGCCGCCGATGACCCGCGAGATGTGGTCCCGGATCAGGTCGTAGTTCTTTTCGAAACCGTCCCAATCGGCCCGGACCCTGTCGCCGACCAGCGCTTTGCCGAGCCTGCTGACGATCGCCGGCTCGGAGAGCAGGTTGTGCGAGACCGGTTCCACGCTGCCCCAGGACGGGTGCACGGCGCAGACTGTGTCCTCCACCGAAACGAACTGCGGTCCCGACTCCTGGATGTCGATTTCGGTCCGCCCCATGGTGGGCAGGATCAGGGCTTCGGCACCTGTCACGGTGTGGGACCGGTTGAGTTTCGTGGAAATCTGCACGGAGAGCTCGGTGTTTTCCATGGCCGCTTCGGTGGCGTTGGTGTCCGAAATGGCGCCGACGAAGTTCCCGCCGAGCGCCACGAAAGCCTTGATCCCGCCGTCGCGCATCTTGTTGATGGTTTCGACGGCGTCTACGCCGTGGTCGCGGGGCGGTTCGAAGCCGAACTCCTCGCCGAGGGAGTCCATGAAGGACTGCGGCATCTGCTCCCAGATGCCCATGGTGCGGTCACCCTGGACGTTGCTGTGGCCCCGGATGGGGGAGGCGCCGGCGCCGGGCTTGCCCATGTTGCCGCGCAGCAGGAGCAGGTTGATGATCTCCTTGATCGTGGCCACGCCCTTTTTCTGCTGCGTGATGCCCATGGCCCAGGTGATGATGACCTTGTCGGCCTTCAGGTAACGGGCGGCGAGCTCGTCGATCTCCCCGGTGCGCAGGCCGGTCGCCTCCAGCACCGCCTGCTCGTCCAGCAGCGCCAGGTGTTCCCTCAGCTCCTGGAGCCCTTCGCAGTGCCCGGCGAGGAAGGCGTGGTCCAGGACGGTGCCGGGGTTCTTCGCCTCGGCGTCGAGCACGCGTTTGGAGATGGCCTGCAGCAGCGCCATGTCACCGCCGATGCGGATGTGCAGGAACTGGTCCGCGATCTCGGTGCCGCGGCCGATGATGCCCCTGACCTTCTGCGGATTCTTGTACCGGCGCAGGCCGGCCTCCGGGAGCGGGTTGACAGCGACAATTTCGCCGCCGTTTTCCTTGCAGGCTTCCAGCTCGGTGAGCATGCGCGGGTGGTTGGTGCCCGGGTTCTGCCCCATGATGATGATCAGGTCAGCTTTGGCGAAGTCGTCAAAGCTGACCGTGGCCTTGCCGATCCCGATGGTCTGGCCCATCGCCCAGCCCGAGGATTCGTGGCACATGTTGGAGCAGTCCGGCAGGTTGTTGGTGCCGTAGCCGCGGACCATCAGCTGGTAGAGGAAGGCTGCCTCGTTGGAGGTGCGGCCGCTGGTGTAGAAAGCGGCCTCGTCGGGCGAGTCGAGGCTTTTGAGCTTGTCCGCAATGATGCGGATAGCCTCGGGCCAGGTCACCGGCTTGTAGTGGTCCTCGCCGGCCGGTTTGTGGACGGGGTCGGTGAGCCGGCCCTGCATCCCCAGCCAGTATTCGGAGCGGGTCCGCAGTTCGCTGACGGAATGCTCCGCCCAGAACCCGCGGTCGATGACGACCGGCGTCGCCTCCCAGGTGACGGCCTTGGCACCGTTTTCGCAGAATTCGAAAGTCTTGCGGTGGTTCGGGTCCGGCCAGGCACAGCTGGGGCAGTCGAAACCGTGCTTCTGGTTCATCGCCAGGACGGTCTTGCGCGTGCGGTTCAGACCCATGTGTTCGATAGCGGGTGTCATGGAGTGCATCACCCCGGGGATGCCGGCGGCCCAGTCCTTTGGACCGTCACCGACCTCGAGGTCCTTGTCATCGTATTCCTCGACCTTGGGGTTCTTGCGGGTCACGTGAACTTCCCTTCTACAACCACCGCCTGTTCAGGCTGGTGCTTCTCTACTACCAAGCACACTACCTTTTGGCCTGTATCAGGCCTATCAGTTGGCGCGGAGCGCCGCAAGGGATCTGCCGTCGACGGCGGCGCCTCAGGTCCGTACCATGTGCGGTAGGCGGGCGGCTGCATCGCAACAGAGAGTGCCGGCCCGGAATCGAAGGGGCCCGCATGCCGGAGCAACAGGAAACACTGGAGGGCTTCACCGAGTCGACCTTCAGCCACGGGGGCATCCAGCACCAGGTCTTCCGGGCAGGAGCGGGCCCGGCGGTGGTCCTGATCCATGAGGTCCCCGGGATCCACTCCGGGGTGCTGGACCTCGCCCGCCGCCTGATCGGCCGGGGCTACACCGTATACCTTCCGTCGATGTTCGGGCGGCCCGGCGGAAAAGCGGGCGAGGGAATCGTGAAGTCCATCGCGAAGGTCTGCATTTCCCGTGAATTCGCCGTGCTGGCGAACCGGAGCAGCCCGGCAACGGGGTGGCTGCGCGCCCTCGCCGCCCAGGCGCACCAGGAGTGCGGCGGTCCCGGGGTCGGGGCGATCGGGATGTGCATGACGGGGAGCTTCGCCCTCGCCATGGCACTGGAACCCGCCGTCCTGGCCCCGGTCATGAGCCAACCCGCGCTCCCGGCGGGCCTGACCGCGCGGCGGCGGGCCGCCGTCGGGCTTGACGACGAAGAGCTGGCGAGGATGAAAGACCGGACCAGCCAGGGGCTCCGGCTCCTTGGATTGCGGTTCAGCAATGACCGCGGGTGTCCGGCGGAGCGCTTCGCCACCCTGCGGCGCGAATTCGGTGCGGGCTTCGAAGGCATCGAAGTCGATTCTTCGCCCGGCAACCCGTTCGGGATTGCCCAGTCCGCGCACTGCGTCCTGACCGTGGACCTGGTGGACACTCCCGGCCACCCGACGAAGGCCGCGCTGGACCGGACCATCGAGTTCATTGGCGAGCGCCTTCGCCCGGAGCCCGCATCAACGACGAAACCCGAGGAGAAATGATGAAACCGATGACAGTGGTGTGGACCGCGGCTGCTACCGCCGCGACGGCCGCGGCCGGCGCGCTGGCAACGGATCCGGAGAGTTCCTGGTACCGGCGGCTGCGCAAACCGGACTGGCAGCCGCCCGCCATCGCCTTCCCGGTGGTCTGGACAGCGCTCTACGCGGACCTCGCCGTGAGCTCGGCCGCCGCGCTGGACAGCAACGAGGCGCCCGAGGTCCCCGGCGGCAAGACCGCGCAGCGGCAGATCCGCGCCTATCAGGGTGCCCTTGCCGCGAACCTCGTCCTCAATGCCGGGTGGAGTTGGCTTTTCTGGCGTAGCCGCCGGCCGTGGCTGGCTGCGGCGGAGTGCGCCGTGCTGACGGTGAGCAGCGCCGACCTGGTGCGGCGGACGTACAGGCTTCACCGCGGCGCCGGGGTGTCCCTGGCCCCCTACGCGCTGTGGTGCGGCTTCGCCACTGTCCTGTCGACGGCAATCGCGGGACTCAACCCCCGGGCGGACGGCCGGCAGCGGTAGTCCGCCGGTTCAGCGCCCGGCCACGAGGTTATCCCGGATCTCGCGGCGGAGCACCTTGCCGATGAGCGAGCGGGGGAGGGAATCGAGCACGACCACCCGGCGCGGCACCTTGTAGGCGGTCAGTTGCTTCCGGGCAAAGGCAACGAGCGCGTCAGCATCGATGGTGGTGCCCGGGATCGGCACCACGGCGGCGACGACGTCCTCTCCGCCTCCCGGGCGGGGCATCCCAACCACCGAGACTTCCGAAACGCCCGGGAAGGTGGCAATGACGTCCTCCACCTCACTGGGCGAGACGTTGAAGCCTCCCGTGATGATCAGTTCCTTGATCCGGTCCCGGATTGTCACGAAGTAGTCGTCATCCACCGAGACGATGTCGCCGGTGCGGAACCAGCCGCCGTCGAGCAGGGCGTCCTCGGTCTCCTGGGGCCGGTTCCAGTAGCCGGCGAACACCTGCGGGCCGCGGATCAGGAGTTCCCCCTCCTCACCCGGGGCGCGGTCCAGCGCGACGTTCCGGGGGTCCACCACCCGGATGTCGGTCAGCGGGAACGGGACCCCCACCGTGCCCGGCTTGCGGCTGGGGCCGAACGGGTTGCCAATCGCGATCGGGGAGGTTTCGGTCAGCCCGTAGCCCTCGATCAGGTAGCCGCCGGTCGCTTTCTCCCAGGTCTCCACGGTCGACGTCGGCAGGTTCATGGCGCCCGAGATCGAGAAACGGATGCTTTCCAGCCCGATGCCGCGTTCCGCCGCCGCGGCGGCGATCCGGTCATAAATCGGCGGCACCGCCGGCAGGAACGTCGCGGGGGACTTCTTGAGCGCCTTCAGCACGAGGTCGACATCGAACTTGGGGAACAGGACCAGCTTCGCGCCGATGCTGAGGGCGAACGTCATGCAGAGCGTCAGGCCGTAGGCGTGGAACATCGGCAGCACCGCGTACACAGTTTCCCGGCCGTCCTTGAGCCCGGGCACCCAGGCCCGGCCCTGCGCGGCATTGGCCTGCAGATTGGCGTGGCTGAGCATGGCCGCCTTGGGCAGCCCGGAGGTGCCGGAGGTGTACTGGAGGACGGCGAGGTCCTGGGCCGCCGGGCGCGGATGCTTCTTCCTGAGCTCGCCGGCGACGAGGAGCTTCCGCCACGGCAGCACGGGCCGCGCGGCCGGAGCCTGCCGGCCCTTCGGCTGGTCCTTTGCCACGGAAAGCGCGGCACGGGCCTTGCTGGCCGCCGGAACCGGAAGCCGCAGCGCGAGCCGCTGCAGCAGCGGCATCGCGGGGATGAGCTCCACCGAGACGATGCTGCGGAGCCCGACGTCGGCCGGCAGCTGGCGGACCCGCTCCACGGCCTTGTCCCAGACGATCGCGACGACGGCCCCGTGGTCCTCGAACTGGTGGCGCAGTTCCCGCTCCGTGTAGAGAGGATTGTGTTCGACCACGACGGCGCCGAGGCGCAGCACGGCATGGAAGGCAACGATGTGCTGCGGGCAGTTCGGCAGCACGAGGGCCACCCTGTCGCCGGCCTTGACGCCGAGCTTCTCCAGTCCGGCGGCCGCCCGGCTGATCAGCGTGCCGAGCTCGCGGTAGCTGGTGCGGGCCCCGAAGAACTCCAGGGCGGTCTTCGACCCGTAGCGGCGCACGGAGCTGTCCACGAGATCCACGAGCGAGCCCTTGGGCAACACCAGGTGCGCCGGAACCCCCGGCCCGTAGGAACGGGTCCACGGGCGTTCACGCCAGGGCTGCCCGGATTGATGTTCCGTGCTGCCGGGGGCCGTGCGTGTGGATTTCTTCTTCATGATCAGTCCTTGCCACTGCGAGCCGCCGGGTATTTGCGGGCCAACGGTCCCGCCGGGAAAAATCCTACCGGTGCCGGGCCATCCCCGCTGCCGGGGCTGCACGCGGGCCTGACCCTGGACGTTCGTGACTTTTGGCCCTAGGGGCCGGCCCGGCGCGGGCGGAAGCTTGGGTCAACGCCTGCGCGGATCAGCCGCGCCGTTTCGTGTCGATGCAGGCCATTCCAGGCCGGACATGCGGGATCGGGAGCACCATGAAGCACCAGCAGCCCACCCTCCGTTTCCTTGGAGCCACCGACACGGTCACCGGCTCAAGGTACCTGCTTGAGGCCGGCGGTAAACGCGTGCTGGTCGACTGCGGGCTCTTCCAGGGCTACAAACGAAGCCGCGAACGCAACCGGACGCCCTTCCCGGTCCGGCCCTCCTCGATCGACGCCGTGGTCCTGACCCATGCACACCTGGACCACACAGGCTACGTACCCGCTCTGGTGCGGGACGGATTCACCGGTCCCGTCATCGCCACCGACGGCACCACGGACCTGTGCAAACTGATCCTCCCGGACAGCGGCTACCTGCAGGAGGAGGAAGCCCGCTACGCGACACACCGGGGATCGACCAGGCACAGTCCTGCGCTGCCGCTCTACACCGCGGCCGACGCGGTGAAGTCCCTCAACAGCTTCAAGATCCACGATTTCGACGTTCCCGTGGACCTTGGCGGGGGGATGGAAATGACGTTCGTCCCGGCCGGGCATATCCTGGGCGCCGCCCAGGTCCACGTTCGGACGGGCTCCCACGCGGTGCACTTTACCGGAGACCTGGGCCGGTCGGATGACCCCCTGATGCACCCGCCACGGCCCCTGGGTACGACCGATGTGCTGGTGACGGAGTCGACCTACGGGAACCGGAAACACTCCACCGTGGATCCGGAAAAACAGCTGGGGGACATCATCAACCGGGTCGCGAAACGCGGCGGCGTGGTGCTGTTCGCCGCGTTCGCCGTCGGCCGCGCTGAAACGCTGATGCTGTACCTGTCCCGCCTCCGCAGCAAGCACCTGATCCCGGACATCCCGGTGTACCTCAACAGCCCCATGGCCATTGACGCCTCCGGGATGTACCAGCGGCACCCCGAGGAGCACCGGCTGAAAGAGCAGGAGTACATAAACATGTACAACGTGGCCAAGCTGACCCGCTCGGTCGATGAATCCAAGCTGTTGAACCTCCGCGGCGGCCCGATGATCATCATCTCCGCGTCCGGAATGCTCACCGGAGGAAGGATCCTCCACCATCTGGCCGCCTACGGGCCCGATCCGAAGAACGCGGTGATCCTCAGCGGCTTCCAGGCCGGCGGCACCCGCGGTGCCACGCTGGCAGCCGGCGGGCGCGAGCTGCGCATCTACGGCGAAGACGTCTTGGTCCGGGCTGAAGTGATCCAGATGGAGAGCCTGTCCGCGCATGCGGACACCGACGGACTGATGGCATGGATGAAAGCCGCAGAAAGGGAACCCCGGATGACCTACATCACCCACGGTGAACCGGAAGCGTCGGATGCCCTGCGCATCAGGATCAAACGCGAACTGGGCTGGCGTGCGCGTGTCCCCGAGCACCTCGAAACGATCTCCATCGAGGAGCCACGGTGACCTCCGGCGTCGGAAAGGCCCCGGTACTGGCTGAAATCCACTCAGTGGCCCGGCAGCTGAAGACGGACCGGGACCTCAACGGGCTGGTGCGGCGGGCGGCGGACTGCCGGTTTGCCGCGATCGGCGAAGCCTCCCACGGCACGCACGAGTTCTATACCTGGCGTGACACCCTCAGCAGGCGCCTCATCGAAGAGGAAGGCTACAACTGGATCGGCGCGGAGGGGGACTGGCCCGACTGCTGGCGGATCAACCGCTGGGTGCGGGGCGAGGCCGGGCAGGAGCAAGGCGTCCACGCCCTTCTCGGCGGCTTTGCGCGCTGGCCCACCTGGATGTGGGCGAACGAGGAAGTTGCGGCGTTCCTGGACTGGCTGCGAACCTGGAATCTCCGCCGGCCGATGAGCCAGCGGGTCGGCTTCTACGGGCTGGATGTGTACTCGCTGTGGGATTCGCTCCGCGAGATCATCGGCTGGCTCCAGGAAAACGTGCCCGACGCCGTCCCCGCCGCCATGCGCGCCTGGCAGTGCTTCCTGCCCCACCACGAAAACCCGCACAAGTACGCCTGGAGCACCCGGCTGGTGCCCGAGTCCTGCGAAGCTGACGTCATCGCCCTCCTCACCGAGGTCAGGAGCCGGGTGTCCCGTCCGGGCGGCCATGATGAAGAAGCGTTCGACGCGGTGCAGAACGCCGAGGTGGCGGCCAACGCCGAGCACTATTACCGGATCATGGTCCGCGGCGACCGCCAGTCCTGGAACGTCCGGGACCACCATATGGCCGACACCATAGACCGCCTCAGCAGGCACCTGGGTCCCGACTCGAAAGGCCTCATCTGGGAGCACAATACACACGTGGGGGATGCCCGGGCCACGGACATGGCCCAGGACGGCCTCATCAATGTGGGGCAATTGCTGCGCGAACGGCATGCCGCGGAAGGCGTGATGCTGGTGGGCCTCGCCTGCCACCGGGGCGAGGTGATCGCCGCGGAAGCCTGGGGCAGTCCGGAGCGGATCCTGCCGGTGCCGCCCGCGCGACCGGGCAGCCACGAAGACTTCCTCCACGAGGCCCTGGGGGTGCCGTCGGTCTTGGAGTTCGGTGAAGACAGGTCGGGACCGTGGCTTTCCACCTGGCTTGGCCACCGCGCCATCGGTGTGGTCTATCACCCGCAGCGGGAACTCGGGAACTACGTACCGACCCGGATGGGGGAGCGCTACGACGCGCTGATCTGGTTCGAGGACACCCACGCGCTGCGTCCGGTGCATCATGAAGGGCCGCCGGGGGAACCCGAATTCGAGACGGAACCGACCGGCTTCTAATCCGCCGTCCGGGAGCGGGCCGGGAGAGGCCTGCTGGCCGGCCAAGGGCATTGTTCATGCGGGGACTCGGCGTCCTGCGTGGTGCCCCCGTCCGGCCCCGACAGGCCGGCGGCGAGGATCCGCACGGCGCTGAGAGTCACGAATTCGTTCGGCCCCGTCCGGCCCCAGTCAGTCACGTCAGTCTGGCCCTCAGCCCCCGGCGGGGACCACCAGGCACCCTCGACCGGCCACCGCCCGTCCGGCAGCATCTTGCTCCGCAGCAGCTCGGCGGCCTCGAGGGCGCGGGGGTCTCCCGACAGCCCCATTCGGGACAGCAGCAGCAGGGCCGGGAGGATGCCGTAGTGCCAGAACTCCGGGTACCGAAGCTTGACCCACCGCGGGTCGATCGGACGCCCGGTTGAGGAAGATTTGACGAGCCGGTGTGCCAGCAACAGCTCGGCCGCCCGTTCGGCGGCCTCCCGGGCCGCAGGATCGCCCGTGGCTTTGCAGAACGCGTAGAGCCCTTTGGCGGCGGGCAGCGTCTCATGGAAGGAGGAACGGCGCCCGCTCGCACCGACGTCACAGTTCCAGCCGCCGTCGGGCCATTGCCAGAGCACCAGGTCGTGGGCCAGTTGAGCCACCCGGGGATCCGATGCCATTCCCAACCGGCTGCAGACGTAGAGGGCATTTCCTTCCTGCGATGCGCAGCGTCGGGTGAGTCCGTTGATGACACGGATCTGGCTCCGGTGCTGGTCGCCGTGCAGCCACCCGAGCACCGAACCGGCGGCGTCCAGCAGTGACGGTGCGTCCGCCGCTGTGACGCCGAGGTCGACGAGGGAGACGAGCCGCCAGTGCGCGCCCGTCCATTTCCGGTAGGGATGGACCCCGAAGCCGCCGTCGGGCTGTTGGCCGGACAACAGGGAGGAAACGATCCTGCCGTTGGTTACGGAGCCTTCGGACCACGGGGCGCCGAGGAACTCCAGTCGCGCCGCGCGGCGTACGGCAGGTTCCGGGGATGCCGCCAACCACGCAATGGCGGACAGCCACGCGTCGTGCTTCATGCCTCGACGCTACGCAGGCGGGCAAGGGCGAGTGAGGGGCTTAAGGCCCTAACCGGCGGTGCCCTCCCGGCGCACACTGAAGTGCCGGCGGACTCTTGGTGCTGCCGCCCGGATCATGCGATGCAGAACAGACCGCGCCACGGAAAAGAGCAGGATTCAGAATGAACAAGCCAATCGTCGTCGGTATCAACGGATCGGCCGGGAGCGAGGCAGCGCTGACGTGGGCCCTTGAGCGGGCGGCCCGGGACAAGCTTCCGGTCATCGCCATTCACGCGGTGGACGACCGCTGGATGTCCCCGGATTTCCAGTACCACGAGCTCATCCGGCAATCGGGTATGGAGCTGCTCCAGAAGGCCCAGGCCAGCGCCAGCGAGCAGGCGCCCGACGTCAAGGTGGACATCCAACTCCGTCATGGCAGCGGCGGCTCGGTCCTGCGGGAGGTTTCCAAGGAAGCGTCCATGGTGGTCGTTGGCGAGCATGACAAGCATTGGATGGACGGCGGTCCAATGACGGACCGTGCCTTGCAGATCGTCTCCGCCTCGGAAATCCCCGCAGCAGTGATCCCGCTGAAACGCGGCGGGGACCACGGAGTGGTGGTTGGTGTGGACGGCTCCGAAGAGTCCCTGCAGGCCGTGAGCTTCGCCGCGGCGGAAGCAGACCGGGGCGGTGACGAGCTGACCGTGGTCCTCGCCTTCCGCAGGCCGGCGCGCTGGGTCGAAAACCAGCTGCCGAACAGCGGGCTCGCCGAAACCATCCTCGAGGAGGACCGGATCGTCCTGGCCGAATCCGTCGCCGGGCTGGGCGACAAGTACCCGGACCTCGTCGTCCACCAGCGACTGGAGACCGACACCGAACCCGCCAAAGCCCTCGTCCAAGCCGCCAAGGACGCCCGGCTTCTCGTGGTGGGCAGCCGTGGCCGCGGAGGCTTCTCCCGGATGTTGCTCGGCTCCACAGCCCACGCGGTGCTCCTCAACGTGCCGTGCCCGACCATCGCGACCCGGGTGCACAAGGTCAAGCACGAGGACTGACCGGTAGAGCAGGAAATCCTCTGCAGAAAGGCCCCTCCCTGAAGGGGCCTTTCTGCGGCAGGACCCTTGAGGCTTCCCCGGCCGGGTGGGAGGATGATCCAGTGGAGCCCGTCTTCGATTTTGTCGGTCACTTCTGGGGCTCATTTTCCCGCTGAGCGGACTGTTCGGAGGCTGGGCGCGGTCCTGGTCCAGGGCCAGTGAACGCCGTCACCGGCGCCGGGTGGAACTCTACAAACTCCGGAACCAGGCGGCCGACGTGGAGCAGGCCAGCCGGTCCGAGGTCGGGCAGCTCATGGAGGGCCACGACGCCGTCAACCGGCGGTGGCTCGATTACGAACTCGACGTCGGCAAACTCATCGACTTTCCGGTCATGACCGATGTGCGCGAGCCATTGACGGTGGCGTTCCTGCGCGCCAAACGGACGGCCGACGCCTTGCGGCCGCGGACCCCGGGGACATCACGACGGCGGCGCGGATCGCGGCGGACGCCGGGAGGGCACCCGACTTCCAGCAGGGCTGACGGACCCCTGGTCCAGCACGCAACCGCGGGGCTGCGCGGTTCCGGCGCTTGTTTTGCCCTGATGTCTTTGCCCCGTACGCTTTAGGCGTCAGGCTACTTTGCTGAACGCTGCACCCCCGCCCGGTTAACTCCGTACGAATGTTGTGGCAACGGGGAATGAAACCGCTGACCGTCGACTCTGCAGATTGGGCAACAGGTGGAAATCACCATCATGGTGGTGCTGGTAATAGCGCTGGCGCTTTTCTTTGACTTCACGAACGGATTTCACGACACGGCCAACGCGATGGCCACCCCCATCGCCACCGGTGCCATCAAACCCAAAACGGCAGTAGCCCTCGCGGCCGTGCTGAACCTCGTGGGTGCATTCCTGTCCACTGAAGTGGCCAAGACCGTCTCGGGCGGCATCATCAAGGAAGGATCCGACGGGATCCAGATCACACCGGAAATCATCTTCGCAGGCCTCATGGGCGCCATCCTCTGGAACATGATCACCTGGCTGAAGGGCCTGCCGTCGAGTTCCTCGCACGCGCTCTTCGGCGGCCTGATCGGCGCGGCCATCGCCGGCATCGGCATCCACTCGGTGAACATCGAGAGCCTCATGCAGAAGGTGATCCTCCCGGCGATCTTCGCGCCGATCATCGCCGGCGGCGTAGCGTATCTTTGCACCAAACTGGCCTACGCACTCACCTCCCGCCACGACCCCGAAACCGGCAGCAAGCTCACGCAGAAGCGCGGTGGCTTCCGCACCGGCCAGATCTTCACGTCCAGCCTCGTTGCCCTCGCCCACGGCACCAACGACGCACAAAAGACCATGGGCATCATCACGCTTGTGCTGATCGCCGCCGGCACCCAGCAGCCCGGCTCCGGACCTCCCTTCTGGGTCATCGCCTCCTGCGCCCTCGCCATCGCGATTGGCACCTACTCCGGTGGCTGGCGGATCATCCGCACCATGGGATCCGGACTCACGGACGTTAAGCCGGCCCAGGGCTTCGCCGCCGAAAGCAGCACGGCGTCGGCCATCCTGGCGTCCTCGCACCTCGGGTTTGCACTGTCCACCACCCAGGTGGCGTCCGGCTCCGTCATCGGTTCGGGCATGGGCCGCCGCGGCTCCACCGTCCGGTGGGGAACCGCCGGAAGGATTGCGCTCGGCTGGCTCTTCACGCTGCCGGCTGCCGGGATTGTGGGGGCCCTGACGGCGCTGCTCGTGAAGACCGGCGTCGGCGGGGTGATCATCGCCGCCGCAGCCGGGACCGCGGCCGTGACTTACATGTTCCTCCACTCGAAGAAGTCGCACGTCGGGCACCACAACGCCGTCGAAGTTGAAGAAGCCGGCGCAGCAGTGCGCTTCCGCAGGAAGAAGGCGCTGGCCGTGAGCCGCGCCAACGACAAGCCGAAGGGCGAAGTTTAATGAAGTGGCTGGAACTGGTTCAAGTGGCCAGCGCAACGCTCGTCGCTGCAGTGACCGTCGTCGTCCTGTACGCCCTGGGGGTCCGTCTCACGGCCATCGCCGGCGACGTCAGTGAACGGAAGCCGGCGTGGGTCCGGCCGCTCGCCTACGCGTGCTTTGGCCTGTGCGGCCTCGCCGTGCTGTTCGGGCTGTACCTGATCATTCCCTACTTCAGCAAGTAGAGCCTTTCCGTAAGCAGCGCGGAGGATGGGCAGCCCGGCCGGGATTGGCTAGGCTGGGGCCATGCCTGGATTCCAGTATTTTGTCGCGTCCTCGCTGGACGGATTCATTGCCACCGCTGATGACGAACTGGACTGGTTGCTCCAGTTCGACGGTTTCGCCGGCGGCAAGGAAAGCTACGACGCCTTTATGGCCGACGTCGGCTGCATCGTGATGGGCGGCGACACCTACGCCTGGCTGCGGAAGCACGAACCCGGCACCTGGCCGTATCCCTCGACGCCGTGCTGGGTGTTCACGCACCACGAACTCTCGGCCCCCCGGGGAGCGGACGTGACGTTTGTCCGCGGGCCCGTCGCCGAATTCGTCGAGGACCTCAAAGCCGAAGCGGGAGGCCGGAACGTCTGGATCGTCGGCGGAGGTGTCCTTGCGGCCCAGTTCGCGGACGCCGGCGCGCTCGACGAGATCATCATTTCGATCATCCCCGTGGTGCTCGGCAACGGCAAAGCGGTGCTGCCCATGGCCGGACCGACGCCGCCTCTGGAGCTGGTTTCGTCGAACACCCTGGGGCGGGGCATCGTGGAGCTGCGGTACCGGTTCGGGAGCAGCCCGGCTTAGACCCTGTGCGGCGCCTACCCGGCGATGTCGCGGATCAGGTTGGTGATGCGCGCCGTTGACAGCCTGCGGCCCTGCTCGTCCGTCATGACGATCTCGTGTGTGGTGAGGGTGCGGCCAAGGTGGATTGCCGTGCACGTGCCGGTCACCGTGCCCGCGGTGATGGCCCGGTGATGCGTTGCGCTGACGTCAATTCCCAGGGCCTGGCGCTTGGGCCCGGCGTGCATTCCGGCGGCAAAGGAGCCCAGGGTTTCGGCCAACACCACGTGGGCGCCGCCGTGCAGGATCCCGGCCACCTGGGTGTTGCCTTCCACCGGCATCGTGCCAACCGTGCGTTCGGGACTCATCTCCAGGAAATGGATCCCCATCTTCACCACCAGGGCTCCCACGCCGTAGTGTCCAAGCCAGTCATGCATTTCCTCGGGAACCCCGGCAGCCGCCAGTTCGGCCGCGTACGGGCCCGGCGTGAAATTGTCCTTCATGGGAACTAGGCTGGCACCTGTGAGCGAAACTACCAAACCGGCCCCTTCCCCCCTTTCGGCAGACGCCTCGGCAGACCCGGCACCTGCCCCCGGCACTGCCTCCGTCCACGTCGCCGAGCCGGCCAGGAAGACCCGCCGCGCCGTCGCGGAGGTCTCCGCCACAGAGGCCCCGGTGGTGCCCATCACCGACCAGCCCCGGCTGCTGGTCCTCGACGGCCACTCCATGGCTTTCCGGGCCTTTTATGCGCTGCCGGCCGAGAATTTCGCCACGTCGACGGGCCAGCACACCAACGCCGTCCACGGCTTCACCTCCATGCTGATCAACCTGATCAAAGAGCAGAAGCCCACGCACGTTGCCGTGGCGTTCGACGTATCCGACGACACGACGTTCCGCAAGGCCGAATACGACGGCTACAAGGGCGGCCGGAACGAGACGCCCCGGGAGTTCAGCGGGCAGATCGACCTGATCGAGAAGGTCATGACGGCCTGGGGCATCAAGACCATCAGCATGCCCGGCTTCGAGGCTGACGACGTTCTGGCCACGCTTGCCGCCCAAGGCGAGGCCGCGGGCTACGAAGTGCTGCTCGTCTCCGGCGACCGCGACACCTTCCAGCTCATCACGGACAACGTCTTCGTGCTCTACCCGAAGACCGGTGTGAGCAACATCCCGCGGATGGACGCCGAGGCCATCGAGGCCAAGTACTTCGTCACGCCCCCGCAGTATTCGGACCTCGCCGCCCTGGTCGGGGAGTCGGCCGACAACCTTCCCGGTGTCCCCGGCGTCGGGCCCAAGACCGCGGCCAAGTGGATCAACCTGTACGGCGGCCTCGAAGGCATCCTGGCGAACCTCGACTCGATCGGCGGCAAGGTGGGCGACGCCCTCCGGGAGCACCTCGAATCCGTCAAGCGGAACCGCCGGCTGAACCGCCTCCTGACCGACCTGGAACTGCCCGTCTCGCTCAAGGAGCTGGAGGAGCCCCGCCCGGACCACGATGCGATCGAGGAGATCTTTGACCGGCTGGAGTTCAAGACCCTCCGCACCAGGCTGTTCGCCCTCTACGGCAACGAAGCCGAGGACGCCGGGCAGGACAGCATCGAAGTCCCGGAATTCTCCACCCTCCGTGACGCGGCGGAGCTCAAGGCGTTCTTCGATGCCGGCAAGGGCCACCGCTCCGCCCTCGCCGTCGACTTCGCGCCGGGCCGCATCGTCGACGACGCCCCGGCCATCGCCGTGCTCCGCAAGGATTCTGCGGCCTACATCGACCTCACGGCGCTCGACGCCGGGGCCGAGTCCGTACTCGCGGGCTGGCTGCTGGATACGGAGGCAGCCAAGGTCACGCACGGCTTCAAAGCCGCGCTGAAGGCCTTTACCGCCCGCGGCCTCGGGCTGGACGGCGTCGTGGACGACACCTCGGTTTCCGGCTACCTGATCCAGCCGGACCGCCGCAGCTACGAACTCGCCGAGCTCGCGCAGCACCACCTCAAGATGACGGTTTCCACGGAGGCCGCCAAAACCGGACAACTGGAGCTCGCCTTCGGGGGAGAGGACGACGGCGCCGCAACCGGCGCGCTCGTGCAGCAGGCCGCCGTCGTGTTCGCCTTGAGCCACCACTTCGAAACGGAGCTGAGGGTCCGGCAGGCGCAGGAGCTGCTGACCAGCCTGGAACTGCCGGTCAGCCGGGTGCTGGCCCGGATGGAACTTGACGGCATCGCCGTGTCCATGGACCGGATGAACGAGCAGCTCGCGGACCTGGCCAAGGTGATCGACAACGCCCAGGAGCTGGCGTTCGCCGCGATCGGGCACGAGGTGAACCTCGGCTCGCCCAAGCAGCTGCAGACGGTGCTGTTCGAGGAACTGGGCCTGCCCAAGACCAAGAAGATCAAGTCCGGCTACACCACCGACGCCGCCTCGCTGAAGCACCTGCTGGAAAAGACCGGCCACGAATTCCTGGTCCAGCTCATGGCCCACCGGGAATCCGCGAAACTGCGGCAGATGGTCGAATCGCTGAAGAAGTCCGTGGCCGAGGACGGCCGGATCCACACCACCTACGCCCAGAACGTGGCCGCCACCGGGCGGATCTCCTCCAACAACCCGAACCTGCAGAACATCCCCGTCCGCAGCGAGGAAGGCCGCCGGGTGCGGAGCATCTTCGTCGTGAGCGACGGCTACGACTGCCTGCTGTCCGCCGACTATTCGCAGATCGAAATGCGGATCATGGCCCACCTTTCCGGCGACCCCGGGCTGATCCAGGCCTACAAGGAGGGCGAGGACCTGCACCGTTACGTCGGCTCGCACATCTTCCATGTGCCCCCGGCCGAGGTCACCAGCGCGATGCGGTCCAAGGTCAAGGCCATGTCCTACGGCCTGGCCTACGGGCTGACGTCGTTCGGACTGTCCAAGCAGCTGGAGATCTCCGTGGACGAGGCCCGGACGCTCATGAAGGAGTACTTCGAGCGTTTCGGGGCGGTCCGCGACTACCTCCGCGGCGTTGTGGAGCAAGCCCGGATCGACGGCTACACCGCCACCATCGAAGGGCGGCGCCGCTACCTGCCGGACCTGACCAGCACCGACCGCCAGCTTCGCGAAATTGCCGAACGGGTGGCCTTGAACTCGCCCATCCAGGGCTCGGCCGCGGACATCATCAAGCGCGCCATGCTGGGCGTCTCCGGCGCGCTGGCCGAACAGGGCCTGAAATCCCGGATGCTGCTCCAGGTCCATGATGAACTGGTCCTCGAAGTGGCCCCTGGCGAGCGTGAGGCCGTGGAGAAGCTCGTGACGGAACAGATGGGCTCGGCCGCCAGCCTCACCGTTCCGCTGGACGTGCAGATCGGCATCGGCTCCAGCTGGTACGAGGCAGGGCACTAGCCGTCCATTCAGCGCGGTCTCCGGGCGCCCCTCCAAGGGGTTGGTTCCGGGCACCGCAGGAATTCCAGGGGGAGAACACATGGCAGAGAATTACGAGCTCCGGCGGTTCCGTGCAGCCGAAAAAGGCGAACCGGACTACGCGCTGGGGGTTTCCTGGCTGCGCGGTGTCGGCGTCGGGTTCTACGACGAGCGGCACAAGGACGAGTTCGTGGACAAGGTCATGGCCACGTACCGCGTGGACAACCGTGAAATGACCGGGGTCTACCAGGCCGGTGCCGTCGCAGCCCACTCCCTGTCGGCCGACATTCCCGTGGCAACCTTCGGGACCCTGCGCAAGGACCTGAACGTGGGCTACGGCAGGCAGCTCGAAGCGCAGCTGATCACCGCCGTGACCGTCCGCGGAACCCACCGCCGCCAGGGGCTCCTGCGCCGGATGATGACAGAGGACCTGGCCGCGTCGAAAGCCGACGGCCTGGCGATCGCTGCCCTGACGGCGTCGGAGGCCTCCATCTACGGGCGGTTCGGCTTCGGCGTCGCGACGTTCGAACGCAGCATCAAAGTCGACACCGGCCCGCGCTTCCGGCTGCGGCACAATCCGACCGGTACCGTCGAGATCGCTGACCGGAAGGTCCTGCTGGAGCTGGCACCGGGGGTGTTCGACCGCGTCCACCGGGTCACCCCGGGGTCGATCGTGCGGCAGGACGCGTACCGGCAGCGCAGTTCGGGAACCCTCGGCCGGGACGGCGCGGAGGACGAGTCGATCCGCTGCGCCCTGCACTACGACGCCGACGGCGTGGTGGACGGCTATGTCGCCTACAAGTTCTCCGGCTGGGACACCAAGCCCCACACCATGGACGTCATCGACCTCGTGGCGGCCACCGAGTCCGGCTACCTGGAGCTGTGGCAGTTCCTTGGCAGCCTCGACCTCGTCCAGCGGGTCACATGGCCCGAAGCCCCCGTGGACGATCCGCTGACGTGGGCCCTGGAGGATCCGCGCTGCATCGAGTCCTCCGAGAACGGGGACATGCTCTGGCTCCGGATCCTGGACACAGTTAAGGCCCTGGGCGCGCGACGCTATGCAGCGGACGGCAGCCTGGTCCTGCGCGTCACCGATACCCTGGGCTTCGCGGCCGGCACGTTCACCCTGGGCGTGAGCGCCAGCGAAGCGCGGGTTGCGGCTGCTCCGGAAGGCGCCGAACCGGACCTTACCCTCGACGTCGCGGAACTGGGATCCATCTATCTGGGCGCTGTCTGCCCGGTGACGCTGACGGCCGCCGGCCGGATCGCCGAGCACACTCCCGGGGCCGCGCGGACAGCGCGACTCATGTTCGCCGTCGAACGCGCAGCGCACTGCCTGACGCATTTCTAGTGGCCTCCGCCGTCCAGTTGCGCAGTCCCGTTGCGCTTTGACCGGCGTTGCCGTATACGACTAGACTAAACGGGCGTGTACTACGTGCGCGCATCTTCAATCCACAAATCAGGATGACCCGGCGATATGCCGTGTTCTGTGCCCGGGTCGCCGACCCGGATGCAGCGGTTCGCCTGACCGACTCACTATCCACAACGGAGCCCCTACTACATGACCATCACCTCCACCGAGAAGCCCGGTACCCCCGTAGTCGCGATTAACGACATCGGTACCGCTGAGGACTTCCTCGCAGCAGTCGACGCCACCATCAAGTACTTCAACGACGGAGACCTCGTCGAAGGTACCGTCGTCAAGGTCGACCGCGACGAAGTTCTGCTCGACATCGGTTACAAGACCGAAGGTGTCATTCCCTCCCGCGAGCTGTCCATCAAGCACGACGTTGATCCCGGAGACGTCGTCTCCGTTGGCGATCTCGTCGAAGCCCTGGTGCTCACCAAGGAAGACAAAGAAGGCCGCCTGATCCTCTCCAAGAAGCGCGCTCAGTACGAGCGTGCCTGGGGCGACATCGAGAAGGTCAAGGAAGAAGACGGTGTCGTCACCGGTACCGTCATCGAGGTTGTCAAGGGTGGTCTTATCCTCGACATCGGTCTGCGCGGCTTCCTGCCCGCATCCCTCGTCGAGATGCGCCGTGTGCGCGACCTTGCTCCGTACATCGGTCAGAAGATCGAAGCCAAAATCATCGAGCTGGACAAGAACCGCAACAACGTTGTGCTGTCCCGCCGTGCATGGCTCGAGCAGACCCAGTCCGAGGTCCGCTCCACGTTCCTCAACAAGCTGGAAAAGGGCCAGGTTCGTCCCGGCGTCGTTTCCTCCATCGTCAACTTCGGTGCCTTCGTGGACCTGGGCGGCGTAGACGGCCTCGTCCACGTTTCCGAGCTGTCCTGGAAGCACATCGACCACCCGTCCGAGGTTGTCGAAGTTGGCCAGGAAGTCACCGTCGAGGTCCTCGAGGTCGACCTGGACCGCGAGCGTGTGTCCCTGTCGCTCAAGGCTACGCAGGAAGATCCGTGGCAGACCTTCGCCCGCACCCACGCCCTCGGGCAGGTTGTTCCGGGTAAGGTCACCAAGCTGGTTCCGTTCGGCGCGTTCGTTCGCGTTGAAGACGGCATCGAAGGCCTGGTCCACATCTCCGAGCTCGCCGTGCGCCACGTTGAGCTGGCCGAGCAGGTTGTATCCGTAGGGGATGAGCTGTTCGTCAAGGTCATCGACATCGACCTCGAACGCCGCCGCATCTCGCTGTCCCTCAAGCAGGCCAACGAGGGCGTCGACGCCGAGTCCACCGAATTCGATCCGGCTCTCTACGGCATGGCCGCCGAGTACGACGAAGAGGGCAACTACAAGTACCCGGAGGGCTTCGATCCGGAGTCCAACGAGTGGCTTGAAGGCTACGAGACGCAGCGCGCCGCCTGGGAGCAGCAGTACGCTGACGCCCAGACCCGCTGGGAAGCCCACAAGAAGCAGGTTGTCCAGCACGCTGCCGACGACGCTGCAGCTGCAACGTCCGGTGAGAGCGACTCCGGCACCACCAGCTACTCCTCCGAGCCGGCTGCAGCCGAGTCCACCACCGGTGGCGGCACGCTCGCTTCCGACGAGGCTCTTGCAGCACTGCGCGAGAAGCTGACCGGCAACTAACTGCCTCTGGTTCCCGGGGAGTCCGCTCCCCGGGGCTCGGCAGTTCGTAGCTTGAAGTAGCACCGTCAAGGTGGCCGTCCCCTCCGGGGGCGGCCACTTTGCGTTGTGGGACATGCCCCGCGGGTTCAGCCCCAGGGGGACATGCCCAGTGGTGGGTGCTGCCATTGAACATGTGGGCTCTATGTCCAACCTTCGGGCCTGGGGCGGGACATGCCCAGAGCTGCTGGTGGGTCCGGGCCGCGCCGGGGGAGCATGCCCGGCCCGCCGGTTGGTCGCGGCGAGGGGACATGTCCAGTTCCGGCTCCCGACGTCGGACATGTGGCCACTATGTCCTTTCGCATTCCCTACGGGGGAGCATGTCCGGCGGCGTTCGACGATGATGCCTCGACTGAGTTCAAGTTCGAGAACACCCCGATCAACCTGCTGAATTCCTCAGAAGCACCGGAACTCGTAGTCCTCGCCGTGGCGGCTTCCCTCGAGGCAGGTGCCCGGATGCAGTCCGCCATCTAGGTCGACGACGCCAGGTGAAATTGCGGTCGCGGCCACGTAGCCATGGGATGGGGACATGTCCAACTTTGGCCCCGGCGGGTGGGCACGCTGGGACTATGTCCAAGGTCTTGGGCCATCGTGGGGCATGTGCAGTCCTTGGACGCGAAGCCCAGCACGGGACATGTCCAGTGGCGGCCCCGGCGGGTGGGCACGCTGGGACTATGTCCAAGGTCTTGGGCCATCGTGGGGCATGTGCAGTCCTTGGACGCGAAGCCCAGCACGGGACATGTCCAGTGGCCGGCCGGGCGGGTGGGCACGCGGACCCTAGCGCAGCGCGATCCTGGCCTTGACCGGGACGGCGGCGGCAGCGGAGGCTTCGCCTTCCTCCAGCTCGGCCCCGGCTGAGCGCAGGAGGACCAGTGCCGCGGCATTCCCGGCCGTTGTGTCGGCCTCCAGCACCGAAGCCCCGGACGCCGCGGCCCGGTCGATCACGAGGCGAAGGGCCTCCCGGGCGATCCCCCTGCCCCGGAAGCTGCGGCCGAGCCAGATTCCTGTTTCCAGCGCGCCTGCCCCGGTCCGCTTGAGCCGGATGGATCCTGCCAGTTCCCCGTCGGAGCTGATGGCCCAGCTCTTCTGCTGTGCAGGCCCGTCGAGTCCGGCCGCCGCATGGTGGTATTCGCGGAACCAGCTGATCCGGTCCGAGTTCCAGCCGGCGGCGCTGCCCAGGGGAGGGGTTACCTCGTCGGCGTCGGCGTCCTGGATCGCCACGGTCAGGAGTTGCTCCAGGACCGCCTCGGAGACATCGACGAGGCGGACAGCGGCGGGGGTGGGCTCAGCGGCATCGGAAGACTCAGTGCGGGACATCGATCCACTCCGTTTCTCCAGGCAGCAATTCGGCGGTTCCGGCAGACAACGCGGCGAGCCGTTCGGCCGCCCTGGCAAGGTCTGCCGGATCATCCGGCAGGGCTAACCTCAGGACAGTAGTTTGCGCCTCATAACTGCTTTCGGCCATGACATATCCCGCGGCGCGCAGGTCATTTTCCAGCCGCCCGGCCGCCGTGTGCGGAACGGTCACCGAGCAGATCCGCAGCCGCCGGCGTTGCACCAGCGGCGCCCGGTCCAGGGCCGCGGACACGGATTCCGAGTAGGCCCGGACCAGTCCGCCGGCGCCGAGCAGGATCCCGCCGAAGTACCGCACCACGACGGCGGTCACGTCGCTGAGGTCCGCCACGCCGGGCGCGGTTTCGCGTTTCAGCAGCGCGTCGAGCATTGGGATGCCCGCGGTGCCGGACGGCTCGCCGTCGTCGTTGGAGCGCTGGACGTCGCGGTCCGGACCGAGAACGAAGGCGGAGCAGTGGTGCCGCGCGGCGTAAAATTCCCGGCGCAGCCCGGCCAGGACCGAACGGGCGCTCTCCTCGTCCGCGGTGCGGTGCAGCACGGTGATGAACCGGGAGCGTTTCACCTCGAGCTCGTGGCGGAACTCCTGGCCTGCCGCCAGCGTGGTGTAAACGGTGGCCCTGCTCTCCGGGAAAACCGCATCATCAGCCACCGGATCAGTTTAGTCTGGTGGGGTGCTGAAAATCGGGTTGACGGGCGGCATCGCCTCAGGCAAGTCAGTGGCCGCCTCGCGCCTGCGCGAACTCGGCGCCGTGGTGATCGACGCCGACGCCCTGGCCCGTGAGGTCGTGGAGCCCGGAACGCCGGGGCTCGCCAAGGTGGTGGACGCTTTCAGCAAAGCCGTCCTGACGCACGACGGCGGCCTGGACCGGCCGAAGCTCGGCGCCCTTGTCTTCGGCAACCCGGATCGGCTCGCGGTGCTCAACAGCATCATCCACCCCCTCGTCCGGGAGCGTGCCGCCGCGCTGGCCGCAGCGGCCCCGAAGGGCGGCGTCGTGGTCCAGGACATCCCGCTCCTCGTCGAGACCGGCCAGGGCCACAATTTCCACCTGGTCGTGGTGGTGGACGCCCCGGACGCTGTCCGGGTGCAGCGCATGATGCAGCACCGGCACATGACCGCCGCGGACGCGCAGGCCAGGATGGCCGCACAGGCCGGCAGGCAGGACCGGCTGGCAGCGGCAGACGTTGTCCTGGACAACTCAGGATCCAAGGAGGAACTCCGCGACTCCGTGGACCGGCTCTGGAAGTTCCGGCTCGCGCCGTTCGCGGAGAACCTGTCCAAGCGCCGCCTCGCGCCGCGGACCGGCGGGCCGGTGCTGACGCCCGCCAACCCGGACTGGCCCGCGCAGGCCGCCCGGCTCATCGCGCGCCTGCGGGCGGCCGCGGCGCCGGACATCCTGGCCCTTGACCATGTCGGTTCCACTGCCGTTCCCGGACTCGCGGCGAAGGACGTTCTTGACCTCCAGCTCGGCGTGGAGGACATGGCCGCCGCGGACCGGATTGCGCCGCTGCTGGCGGAGGCCGGGTTCCCCGCCTGGCCCGGCGTTGTCGCCGATAACCCCAAGCCCCCGCACCCCGACCCGGCGGACTGGCGAAAGCGGCTGCACGGCAACGCGGACCCCGGGCGGGCGGTCAACCTCCACGTCCGGGCGGTGGGATCCCCGGGCTGGCAGTTCGCGCTCTGCTTCCGGGACTGGCTGCGCGACGACGCGGACGCCCGGGCTGACTACCTCGCCGAGAAGCGCCGGGTCGCCAGGCTGCACGACGTCGACAAATCCACTGCGGGCTACGCTGCCGACAAGGAAGCCTGGTTCGCCGGGCACGCCGCGGTGCGGATGGAGGAGTGGGCGCAGCGCACCGGCTGGAAACCGCCGTCGTACAGCACCCCGGGACCGGAGAGCCGGCCGGAGAACCGGCTGGAGAACCTGCCGGCGACGGACCCGGGCGATACCACCCCGGGTACCGCCCAAAGCTGAATCAGGACACAGCGTCGGGGGCCGGCGGTAGATTAGATACATGAGTCTTGCCCAGCAGATCAACCGTGTCGTGGCACCCTTCGAGGTCATCAGCGAGTTCCAGCCGGCGGGAGACCAGCCCGCCGCCATTGCTGAACTGACCGAACGCATCAAGAACGGCGAGAAGGACGTGGTGCTGCTCGGCGCCACCGGTACCGGCAAGAGCGCGACGACGGCGTGGCTGATCGAACAGGTCCAGCGGCCCACCCTGGTGATGGTGCAGAACAAGACCCTCGCCGCGCAGCTCGTCAACGAATTCCGCGAGCTGCTTCCGAACAACGCCGTCGAGTACTTCGTCTCCTACTATGACTACTACCAGCCGGAAGCCTACGTGGCGCAGACGGACACTTTCATCGAGAAGGACTCCTCCGTCAACGAGGAAGTCGAACGGCTCCGGCACTCCGCCACCAACGCGCTGCTGACCCGCCGGGACGTCATCGTCGTCGCCACCGTGTCATGCATCTATGGCCTCGGAACCCCGGAAGAGTACATCGCCGGCATGGTGACACTCCGCAAGGGCGCCGAAATGAACCGCGATGACCTGCTCCGGAAATTCGTTTCCATGCAGTACTCCCGCAACGACATGGACTTCCACCGCGGCACGTTCCGGGTCCGCGGCGACACCGTGGAAATCATCCCCATGTACGAGGAGCTGGCGATCCGGATCGAGTTCTTCGGGGACGAGATCGAGAACATCTACACCCTGCACCCGCTCACCGGGGAAATCATCCGGGATGAGACCGAGATGTATGTCTTCCCGGCCTCGCACTACGTGGCCGGCCCGGAACGCATGGGCCGGGCGATCAAGCGGATCGAGGACGAGCTCGCCGAGCGGCTCCAGGTCCTGGAGAGCCAGAACAAGCTCGTCGAGGCCCAGCGCCTGCGGATGCGCACCACCTACGACCTCGAAATGATGCAGCAGATGGGGTTCTGCAACGGCATCGAGAACTACTCCAGCCACATCGACGGCCGCGCCCGCGGGACAGCGCCGCACTGCCTTATCGACTACTTCCCGGACGACTTCCTCCTGGTCATTGATGAGTCCCACGTCACCGTCCCGCAGATCGGCGCCATGTACGAGGGCGACATGTCCCGCAAGCGCAACCTGGTGGACCACGGCTTCCGGCTGCCCTCGGCGATGGACAACCGGCCGCTCAAATGGGACGAGTTCCAGGACCGTGTGGGCCAGACCGTCTACCTCTCAGCCACCCCGGGCAAGTACGAGCTCGGCAAGTCCGACGGCTTCGTCCAGCAAATCATCCGGCCCACCGGGCTCATTGACCCCGAGGTGATCGTGAAGCCCACGAAGGGCCAGATTGATGACCTTCTCGGCGAGATCAAGACCCGCACCGCGAAGAACGAACGCATCCTGGTCACCACCCTGACCAAGCGGATGGCCGAGGACCTCACCGACTATCTGCTGGGGCACGGTGTCAAGGTCGAATACCTGCACTCGGACGTGGACACGCTGCGCCGGGTCGAGCTGCTCCGTGAACTCCGGATGGGCGTCTTCGACGTGCTGGTCGGCATTAACCTCCTCCGTGAGGGCCTGGACCTGCCCGAAGTGTCCCTGGTCAGCATCCTGGATGCGGACAAGGAAGGCTTCCTGCGCTCGGCGACGTCGCTGATCCAGACCATCGGCCGCGCCGCCCGCAACGTCTCCGGCGAGGTGCACATGTACGCGGACCGGATCACCGACTCGATGGCGAAGGCCATCGACGAGACCAACCGCCGCCGCGCGATCCAGGTGGCGTACAACACCGAAAACGGCGTCGACCCGCAGCCGCTGCGGAAGAAGATCGCCGACATCACCGACCAGATAGCCAAGGAGGACGCCGACACCCGCGAGCTCCTCGCCAACGCCGGCAAGGCGCGCGGCAAGGGCAAGGGCGGAGCCAAGGTGCGGGCGGACGGGCTGGCGGCAGCGCCGGCTGAGGACCTTGTCGGCCTGATCGAGCAACTCACCGAACAGATGCATGCCGCCGCCGGGGAGCTCCAGTTTGAGCTCGCCGCACGGCTCCGTGACGAGGTCGGGGAGCTCAAGAAGGAGCTGCGCCAGATGCAGTCCGCAGGGCACGCCTAGGGTAATGTTGGTCGGACGTAGGGGAGTATCCCAAGCGCTACGATCGTCAACACGCACGGCACAGATGCCCTGCCGGGCGTAGCGGGCAGCCAAAAAGTACCAGGTACGCAGTACCGGACCGCCAGGCCAGTCGGAGAGACTTACACCGCACAGTCACACCCTGCGAAAGGTATCTTCGTGCCCGAACTTCCCCTCTGGTTTGAGATCGGCTCCTTTGTCGTCCTCGGCATCATCCTGGCCATTGACCTGTTGCTGGTGGTGAAACGTCCGCATGAGCCGTCCATGAAGGAAGCCGGCCTGTGGGTGTCGTTCTATATCGCCCTCGCGCTGGTCTTCGCCGGAGCCATGTTCGCCTTCACCGGCCCCGAGTTCGGCGGACAGTTCATTGCCGGCTGGGTGACCGAATACAGCCTCAGCATCGACAACCTGTTTGTCTTCATCATCATCATGGCCCGCTTCTCGGTACCCCGTAAGTACCAGCAGGAAGTGCTCATGGTGGGCATCATCATCGCCCTGATCCTGCGCGGCATCTTCATCCTGCTCGGGGCGATCGTGATCGAACAGTTCAGCTGGGTCTTCTACATCTTCGGCGCCTTCCTGCTCTGGACGGCCTGGAAGCAGTCCCAGGACGAGGGCGAAGACGAGGAGGACAAGGAAAACCCGCTCATCGCCCGGATCCGCAAGGTCCTGCCGATGTCGGAGAAGTTCGACGGCGGCAAGCTGCGCACCGTCGTGGACGGCAAAAAGGTCTTCACCCCCATGCTGATCGTCTTCGTGACCATCGGCATGACCGACCTTCTCTTCGCGGTGGACTCCATCCCGGCCATCTTCGGCCTCACCCAGAGCGCCTTCATTGTCTTCACCGCCAACATCTTCGCCCTGATGGGCCTGCGGCAGCTCTACTTCCTGCTCGGCGGGCTGATGAACCGCCTGATCTACCTGAAGCACGCCCTGTCCGTGATCCTCGCGTTCATCGGCGTGAAACTGATCCTGCACGCCATGCACGTCAACGAACTCCCGTTCATCAACGGTGGCCAGCACATCGAGTGGGCTCCGGAGATCCCGACGTATGTCTCCCTCGCGGTGATTATCGGCACCATCATCATCGCCGTCGTCGCCAGCCTGATCAGCTCCAAGGCCGCAAAGTCGAAGCTGGACACCCGGCTGGAAGAGGACTCCCGCAAGAGCCTGACCGACGCGGAGTAGCCTCACGGTTCGGCTAAGCTCGGACCGTGAAAATATTCGAACCCAGAGCAGCAGACGGTACGGTGCTGGCACCGACAAGGGTCCCGCGCCAAACCATTTGGGTGTTCAGCCCCGCCCAGCTCCTCGGCGGGGTGGGCAGCGGCGCCAGCCTATCGGTCGGGTCCCTGCTGGCCGTCCAGCTCTCCGGCTCGAACGCCTGGGCCGGTTCAGTCACCACCACCATGACCCTCGGCGCCGCCGCGGCCGCCCTGCCCCTCGCCGGACTTGCCGGACAGCACGGGCGGAGGGCCTCCCTCGTCACGGGCCTGCTCGCCGCGATGGCCGGCGCGGTGCTGGTGATCGTCTCCACGGTGACGGGCGCGTTCCCGGTACTGCTGCTGGCAGCTGCCCTGCTGGGACTCGGCACGGCCGCGAACCTGCAGGCCCGCTTCGCCGCCGTCGACCTCGCCGAGCCGGAACACCGCGGCCGTTCCCTGGCCGTTGTGGTGTGGGCCGTGACCATCGGCGCCGTCGCCGGACCCAACCTGATCCGGCCGGGCGCCCTCGTGGGGGAGGCACTCGGCCTGCCGGCGCTGGCCGGGCCCTTTGTGTTCTCGACGGCGGGGCTGGCGCTGGCCGCCCTGCTCCTGCTCATCGGACTGCGGCCGGACCCGCTGCTGCTCGCCGGCCGGCTCCGTTCCGACCGCCAACCGCCCGCCGACAGCGCACCGGCCAAGGGCACTGCTGGACACCGGCGGCGACACGGCCTGCGTCACGGACTGCGCGCCATCCGGGCCTCGCCGAGGGCAGGCATGGCCCTGCTCGCGGTCATTGCAGCCCATGGCTGCATGGCCGCCGTAATGTCGATGACGCCCCTCCACCTGCAACTGCTGACGGAGGGGCCGCTGGCGGACATGCCGGCCGGCCACACGCACGCCGCCAGCACCGATGTCCTGGTCCTGATCGGCTTCACCATCTCGCTGCACATCGCCGGGATGTACGCGCTCTCACCGGTCATGGGCTGGCTGACAGACAAGGCGGGCCGGCTCCCGGTCATCCTGCTGGGCCACGGCCTGATCCTGGTCTCAGTCCTCGTGGCCGGCTTCGGCCAGGCCGAACCGGCCCTGGTAACCATCGGCCTGGTGCTGCTTGGGCTGGGCTGGTCCGCAGCGACCATCGCCGGCTCCACCCTGCTGGCCGAAAGCGTCGGCGCGGACGACCGCGTCCTCGTCCAGGGCGTCTCTGACACCATGATGGGCGTCGCCGGCGCGGTCGGCGCTGGGTTCTCCGGGCTGGTGATGAGCGGCGTCGGCTATGCGGGCCTCAACATGGCGGCAGCCGCCGTCGCCTCGGTGGTATTCTCTGTCGCCCTCCTCGCTGTCCTGCGTGCCCGCAGCCTGGCGGCGGCCTGACCGGCGGAGTCAGCCGCCTCGGCTCATTCCCGTACGGAGCGGGTCAAGCCGAGGAGCCGGGCGAAGATGCCTTCGCCGTCGTCCGCGATGCCGTCGTGGTGGAAGTCCGCTGACTCCCAGACCTGCAGTCCGCGGACGGCCGCGGCCGTCCCGAGCGAGAGTTCGCGGTCAACATAGATGTCGTCGGTGTACACGGCCGCGGCCACCGGCACCGTGTTGACTGCGAGCTGTCCGGCGTCGTAGAGAGGTGGCCAGTCGTCCTTTTCGGCGAGGAGCCGGGCAACGTTCCGCAGCGGCCGGAGGGCGGGATCCTGCTCGAAGTACCAGGGATAGACCATTTCGCCGGTGAGCAACGGCTCAGGGGCGTCCGGGGAGAACTCCGGGAAATCCTGCAGCACCCGCCAGGCGGCCCAGCCCGTGGACTCGCCCTGGCCGTAGATGGATTCGTGCATCAGCGCGTACAACGGATTGGCGGAGCGCGACACGAGCCCGCGGACCTGCTCCAGGAAGGCGTCCGAAAGCCGGTCGCCGCCGGGTGTGCCGACGAAAGCGTCCTCCAGCAGGTGGTGCAGGGCGTCCACCCGGGTGTTTCCGCCCAGGAAGGATCCGACCATCTGGAAGCGTTCCGCGGTGAGCCGTTCGCCGTCGGGCAGGAATTCCTCCGTGGCGCGCAGGTGCCGGGCGATCCGGGTGACCGCCGCACGGTCCTCGGGGTACCGTCCAAAGTACTCGGCGTTGCGTGCCGCCACCCGCTGGAAGGTGGCCTGGTAGACGCGGTCCGCGGGCCCCGACAGCGGGGCCAGGCCTCCCGTGATCAGGGCCTCGCGCAGGCCGTCCGGGGCGAAGGACAGGTACGTGAGGGCACAGAAGCCGCCGTAGCTCTGGCCGTAGATCGTCCACGGCCCGGAGCCCAGGGCCAGCCGGATGGCCTCGGCGTCGGCGACGATGGAGTCCGCCCGGAAGTGCGCCAGGTAGTCCGCCTGGTCGGCGTCGTTCCCGCGCAGCGGCAGCGTGTTGCGGTCGATCGGAGCCGCCAGGCCGGTGCCGCGCTGGTCCAGCATGAGGATGCGGAAGTCCTTCGCGGCGGCCTTGCTCCAGCCGCCGAGCGCGGGAAGCCGGTTCCCGCGCCCGCCCGGGCCGCCCTGCAGGTACAGCAGCCACGGGAGCTGGTCGGCCGCTTCCTCGCTGTGGTCCGCGGAGACGTATTCGCGGGCGAAGACGGTGATGGTTTCGCCGGCGCCACCGCCGAAGTGGTCCAGCGGCACTTCGAAGTAGTGCTCCGCCGTGCGCATCCCGCGATAGGCATGCCGCGACTTGACCGTGTGCGGGACCGTTAGCTGCGCGGCCTCCAGGAGGTCCGCCCGGGACAGGGCAGCAGCCGTCCGGTCAACAACTGTCCGGTCAGCCACGGGCCTGGGCCTTGCGGGCGCCTCCGAAGGCTTCCAGCGCCTCGCCGGTGAGCCGGAAGGTGGACCATTCCTGCATCGGGTGGGCGCCGAGTTTCTTGTAGAAATTGATGGAGGGCTCGTTCCAGTCGAGGACGCTCCATTCGACGCGCGCATAGCCGCGGTCGACGGCAGTCTCGGCCAGGTGCTGCAGCAGCGCCTTGCCGTGGCCTTCGCCGCGGGCCTCGGGGCGCACGTACAGGTCCTCGAGATAGATGCCGTGGACACCCTCCCACGTGGAGTAGTTCAGGAACCAGAGGGCGAACCCCCGGACCTCGCCGGTCCCGTTCTCGGCCATGGCGGCGAACACCCGCGGGTTCTCGCCGAACAGGGCCTCGCCAAGCATCTCCGGGGTGTTCCGGACGGCGTCCGGCTCCTTCTCGTAGAGCGCCAGGTCATGGATCATGTGGAGGATTGCGGGGACATCGTTCGCCGTCGCGGGCCGGATTACACTCATTCTCCGAGTTTACTAGGGCCGCCTAGAGCCGGTTGACGTCCGTCACGCGCACGACGGCGGTGCCGGTCTCGTCCGATGCCGCGAGGTCCACCTCCGCGGAGATGCCCCAGTCATGGTTGCCCGCCGGGTCCTCAAAGATCTGCCGGACCTTCCACAGGCCCGGCTCCTCCGTGATCATCAGCAGGCCCGGGCCGCGGGCGTCCGGGCCGGTGCCGATGTCGTCGTGTTCGTCGAAGTAGTCATCCAGCACGTCCTCCCAGCGTTCGGCGTCCCAGCCGGAGCCGGAATCGAGCTCGCCAAGGGCGGTGGCGTCCTCGTCGGCGAAGAGCTCCACCCGGCGGAACATCTCGTTGCGGACCATCACGCGGAAGGCCCGAACGTTGGACGTGAGCGACGGAGGCGGGGGAGGCGGGGCGTCGTGCGGCGTCGGGGCCTTGCCGGAGGTGAGCTCCTCCCATTCATCGAGGAGGCTGGAGTCGACCTGGCGGACCAGCTCGCCGAGCCAGGCGATGAGGTCCTCGAGGTCCTCGCGGAGGGCGTCCTGGGGGACGGTCTGCCGCAGCGCCTTGAAGCCGTCGGCCAGGTAGCGCAGCACGATCCCCTCGGAGCGGGCCAGTCCGTAGAACTGGACGAACTCGCCGAAATTCATGGCCCGTTCGTACATGTCACGGACGATTGATTTGGGCGCGAGTTCGAAGTCGCCGATCCACGGTGCGGCCCGGCGGTAGACGTCGAAGGCCCCACCGAGGAGCTCCGCGAGTGGCTGCGGGTAGCTGACGTCGTCGAGCATGGCCATCCGCTGGTCGTAGTCGATCCCGTCGGCCTTCATCGCGGCGACGGCCTCGCCGCGCGCCTTCTTCAGCTGCGCGGACAGGATCTGCCGGGGCTTCTCCAGCGTCGACTCGATGACGGACACAACGTCCAGGGCGTACGACGGCGACTCCGGATCCAGCAGCTCCAGCGCCGCGAGGGCAAAGGGGGACAGCGGCTGGTTCAGGGCAAAGTTGGCCTGCAGGTGGACGGTCAGCCGGACGGTGCGGCCGTCGGTGCCCTGCTCCTGAAGCGGGATCCGCTCCACGACGCCGGCTGCCAGGAGCTCACGGTAGATGCCGAGCGCCTTCCGCATGAGCTGCAGCTGGGAGGAGCGGGTCTCGTGGTTTTCGGTGAGCAGCCGGCGGGCGGCCTGGAACGGATCGCCCGGCCGTTCCATCAGGTTCATCAGCATCGCGTGGGTCACGGCGAAGCTCGACGTCAGCGGATCCGGGACGGATTCCACCAGGCGCTTGTAGGTCGGTTCGCCCCAGGACACGAAGCCCTCCGGCGGCTTCTTTTTGACCACCTGGCGGAGCTTCTTCTGGTCGTCGCCGAACTTGGCCGTGGCCTTGGCCATCGCCTTGACGTTCTCGGTGACATGCTCCGGGGCCTGCACGACGACGGTCCCGGCGGTGTCGTAGCCGGCCCGGCCTGCCCGGCCGGCAATCTGGTGGAATTCGCGGGAGTTCAGCAGCCGGGTGCGGACGCCGTCGTACTTGCTCAGCGCGGTGAGCAGCACGGTGCGGATGGGGACGTTGATGCCCACGCCGAGCGTGTCGGTACCGCAGATGACCTTGAGCAGCCCGGCCTGGGCGAGCTGCTCCACGAGCCGGCGGTACTTCGGCAGCATCCCGGCGTGGTGGACGCCGATGCCGTGCCGGACCAGCCGGTTGAGGGTCTTGCCGAAGCCGGCGGCGAAGCGGAAACCGGCGATGAGCTCGGCGATTTTGTCCTTCTCCTCGCGGGTGCAGACGTTGATGCTCATGAGGTTCTGGGCCCGGTCGATCGCCTCCACCTGGCTGAAATGCACCACGTAGACGGGCACCTGTTTCGTGGCGAGGAGTTCCTCGAGCGTCTCGTGCACGGGCGTCTGCTCGTAGTAGTAGTGCAGCGGGATGGGCCGCTCCACCGAACTGACGGTCGTCGTCGGGCGGCCGGTCAGCCCGGTGATGCCGGCTTCGAAGCGGCTGACGTCGCCGAGCGTGGCGGACATCAGCAGGAACTGCGCCTGGGGGAGCTCCAGCAGCGGGACCTGCCAGGCCCAGCCGCGCTGCGGGTCCGAGTAGAAGTGGAACTCGTCCATGATGACGGCGCCGAGCTCGGCGGCGGCGCCCTCGCGGAGGGCGATGTTGGCCAGGATCTCCGCCGTGCAGCAGATGATCGGGGCGTCCTGGTTGACGCCGGAGTCGCCGGTGATCATGCCGACGTTCTCGGCGCCAAAGATCTCGCACAGGGCGAAGAACTTCTCCGAGACGAGGGCCTTGATCGGTGCGGTGTAGTAGCTCCGCTGCCCGCGGGCCATGGCCTGGAAGTGGACCGCGATCGCGACGAGTGACTTTCCCGATCCGGTGGGGGTGGCCAGGATGACGTTGGCGCCGGAGGCAAGCTCCATGATGGCCTCGTCCTGGGCGGTGTACAGGGCCAGCCCGCGGGTTTCCGTCCACTCGACGAAGCGGGTGTAGAGCTCGTCCGGGTCGAGGCCGGTCCGGCCTGGGACCCGGGCGGACGGTGCGGGGAGCTGATCAACAAGTTTCATTGCTCACCAGCTTAGTGGCCGGCGCCGCGGTAGGGTCGCGCGCCTCCATGGCCGCTGTTCCGGCCGGGGTTAGGCTTCGGACGGCGCATCGTTGCCGGTGACTGGAGGACAGCTGTGAAATGGGATCCCGCCAAGTACGTGCAGTTCGGGGACTACCGGGACAGGCCTTACTTTGACCTGACGGCCCGGGTCCACGCGGACGCGCCCCGTCATGTCGTCGACCTTGGCTGCGGTCCCGGGAACCTGACGGCCACCCTCGCCGGGCGCTGGCCCACGGCAGAGGTCACGGGCCTGGACTCCTCAGCGGAGATGCTGGCCCAGTCCGGCGGCCATGCGGATCAATTCGCCAATCTCTCGTTCAGCCAGTCGGATATCGCCGGCTGGACGCCCTCCCGCGACACCGACGTCGTTGTCACCAACGCAGCCCTCCAGTGGGTTCCCGGCCACCGGGACATGCTGGCCCGCTGGCTCGCCGCGCTCAGGCCCGGAGCCTGGTTCGCGCTTCAGGTGCCCGGCAACTTCAACTCGCCCTCGCACACGCTGATGCGCGGGCTTGCGGAGTCCGGGGCGTGGGCGGGCCGGCTCGCCGGGGTGCTGCGCCACGAGGATGTTGTGGGCGGGCCGGACGACTACTTGAACATCATGCTCGACGCCGGCTGCGATGCGGACGCGTGGGAGACCACCTATTTCCTGCTCCTGCCCGGTCCGAACCCCGTGCTGGAGTGGGTCCGCGGCACCGGACTCCGGCCGGTCCTTGCCGCCCTGTCCGCCGCGGATGCCCGCGCGTTCGAAGCCGAATACACGGCCTTGCTGGCGGAGGCCTACCCCGCCGGCCCGCACGGCACGGTGTTCCCGTTCCGCCGGATCTTTGCCGTCGCCCGCAAGCGGGAATGATCCGCACGGGTTTCCGGACCGGCGGAGGGTCCGGAACCGTGTGACAACGGAGCACTGTGTGAGCGTGGTTACAATGTCGGGGCAGCGTGGGGACGGCTGCCGCGAACGATCCGATCCGTGCCCTGGTCTAGCGATGGAGGTTCGGTGCTTATTGGCCTGACGGGCCGGCTGTTGGCCGCCCACAAAGGTACCGTGCTGGCCATTGTGGCCCTGCAGCTCGTGCAGACGACGGCCACCCTCCTCCTGCCCACCCTGAACGCGGGCATCATCGACAGCGGAATCGTCGCTGGCAATGTCCCGGTGATCCTGAGGCTGGGTTCCTGGATGGCCGCGATCGCCTGTGTGCAGGTCGCGGCGGCCATCGGCGCCGGCTATCTGGGCGCTGTTGCGGCGATGGAGCTTGGCCGGAAACTGCGGGAAGAGCTGTTTGCGAAGGTGCAGTCGATGTCCTCCCAGGAAGTCGGCGCGTTCGGTGCCGCCAGCCTGGTGACCCGGGCCACCAACGACGTCGCGCAGGTCCAGAACCTTGTTGTCCTCGTTTTCACGATGCTCGTCGCAGCGCCTGCCATCTTCATTGGCGGCATCGTGCTCGCCGTGCACCAGGACATCGCCCTGTCCGGCATCGTCGTCGCGGTGATTCCGGTGCTGGCGGTCATCATGGTTCTGATCGTGCGCCGGCTCATTCCGCTCTACCGGCAGGGCCAGGAGCTCATCGACAGGATCGGCCGGGTCCTGCGTGAGCAGATCATCGGCGCCAACGTCATCCGTGGCTTTGTGCGGCAAGGGCACGAGATCCGGCGCTTCGACGGCTCCAACAAGGAACTGACCCGGAACAACCTGCATTCCGCGCTGCTGGTTGCCGGGATGATGCCGCTGATCATGCTCGTGGTCAATCTCTCCTCCGTCGGTGTGGTCTGGTTCGGCGGCCACCGGATCCAGTCCGGTGAGATGCGGCTGGGCGCCCTGACAGCGTTCATCGCCTACATCCTGCAGATCCTGATCGCGATCATGATGGCGATGTACGTCTTCATGACAGCCCCCCGCGCGGCTGCCTGCGCGGAACGAATCCAGGCGGTCCTCGACACCGCGCCGTCGATCACGGACGGCCCGGGGGGTGCTGCGCCCGAAGGCAACGCCGTGGAGTTCCGAAACGTATCCTTTGCCTACCCCGGCGCCGAGGCGCCGGTCCTCGACGGCGTCAGCTTCACGGCCGTTCCCGGGACCGTGACGGCGGTCATCGGCGCGACGGGCAGCGGGAAAACCACCCTGCTGAACCTGCTGCCCAGGTTCCTGGAGGCCACCGGCGGCGCCATCAGCATCGGCGGACGCGATGTGCGCAGCCTGCCCCTGGCAACGCTGCGGAACCTGATCGCCGTCGTTCCCCAGCACTCCTATTTGTTCTCCGGGACGCTCGCCGGGAACTTGAGGATGGGCGCGCCGGACGCGACGGACGACGACCTCTGGCAGGTGCTGGGAAGCGCGCAGGCCGAGGGGTTCGTGCGGAAGCTGCCGCAAGGGCTGCAGTCACCGGTGAGCCAGGGCGGCACGAACTTTTCCGGCGGCCAGCGGCAGCGCCTGTGCATCGCCCGGGCCCTGCTCCGCGAGGCTCCCTTGTACTTGTTCGACGACAGCTTCTCGGCGCTTGACTACGGCACCGACTACCGGCTCCGCGAGGCGATGGGGCCGCTGCTGCACACGGCCACCGTCCTGATCGTCGCCGAACGGATAGCCACGATTGTGGACGCGGGGCTGATCCTGGTCCTCGAGGGCGGCCGGCTCGTGGCGCAGGGAACCCATCAGCAACTGATGGAGTCGTCGCCGAGCTACCAGGAGATCGCGGCCTCGCAGCTCGTCCTCGAGGAGACCCTGTGACCCCGGAACCGGCGCCCGGCGCCGGAGCGGACACCCCCACCACCGCCGGCGCCCGGGACCAGGCGCCGGTGGACACGCCGACGGGCGGCCGGCACGAATCCCTCCCGGCGGCCGCCCCCGGGGACGCCGCGAAGGGCAGCCGTTTCCGCTGGCGCACCGCTGGTCGACTGCTCGGACTGCTGCGCCCGTCGAAGTGGCTGATGGCCGGTGTCATCGCCGCCACGTGCGCCTTTGTGGTGCTCAACGTTGCGGCACCGAAAGTGCTGGGTGACGCCACCGACGTGGTCGTTGAGGGGGTGGTCGGGGGATCCTTCAACCAGGCCAAACTGGCCGCCCTGCTGGCGGGGGTGTCCGTCATGTACCTGGGTGCCTCCCTTTTCAGCTGGATCCAGGGAACCCTGACCGCCGTGGCGGTGCAGCGCCTGGGCTACGGGCTGCGCGCATCGGTGGAGCGGAAACTGCACGTCCTGCCGTCCAGCCACTTCGACGAGCAGCACCGCGGTGACGTGCTGAGCCGCGCCACCAACGACGTCGACAACGTCGCCCAGGCGCTCAACCAGCTGCTCAACCAGCTGATCATGTCGCTGTTGATGCTCTCCGGAGCCCTGGCCATGATGCTGTGGCTCTCCCCGGTCCTGGCCGTGATCGCGCTGGCCTCCGTCCCGGTGTCCACCCTCATCACCGTCCTCGTGGCCCGGAAGTCGCAGGCCCATTTCACCGAGCAATGGGGGAGTACCGGCGAGCTTCACGCGCAGCTGGAGGAGTTCTTCACCGGCCACGAGGTGGTCAAGGCCTTCGGACGGCAGGAGGCGGCCGCGGCCAGCTTCAAGGACGGCAACGACAAACTGGCCCGGGCCAGCACCCACGCCCAGTACGTGTCCGGCGTCGTTCAGCCCCTGATGGTGCTGGTGTCCAACCTCAACTACGTCGCCGTCGCCGTCGTCGGCGCCCTCCAGGTCCTGGCCGGAGCCATGACCATCGGCGGCCTGCAGGCCTTCATCCAGTTCAGCAGGCTCTTCAGCCAGCCGATGGGGCAGATTGGCGGCATGCTGACCCTTCTGCAGTCCTGCCTCGTGTCGGCCGGGCGGGTCTTTGAGCTCCTGGATGCGCCGGAGATCCCGGCCGAGACTGCCGCCGGTGCGGCGCCGGCCCGTGCGGGCGATGCACCGCCCGACGCCGCCGGCCGGGTCGCGTTTGAGCATGTCACCTTCGGCTACAGCCCGGTCTCGCCTGTGGTCCAGGACCTGTGCTTCGCGGTCGAACCCGGCCAGACCGTGGCGATCGTGGGGCAGACCGGCGCCGGCAAGACCACCGTGGTCAACCTCCTGATGCGCTTCTACGAACTGGATTCCGGCCGGATCACGGTCGACGGCGCGGACCTCGCCGAGCTGACCCGCGACGAACTTCGGGCCAACTTCGGCACGGTGCTGCAGGACGCCTGGCTCTTCACCGGCAGCATCCGCGACAACATCGAGTACGGCCGGCCCGGCGCGGGCGATGCCGAGATCGTCGCCGCGGCGCAGGCCAGCCATGTGGACCAGTTCGTCCGGGCCCTGCCCGGCGGCTACGCCACGATGCTCGGCAACGACGGCGACTCGCTGAGCCGCGGCCAGCGCCAGCTCATCTCGATTGCCAGGGCGCAGCTGGCAGGCCGCAACATCCTGGTCCTCGACGAGGCCACCAGTTCGGTGGACAGCCGCACCGAGGTGCAGATCCGGCAGGCCATGCGGCGTCTCCGGCAGGGACGCACCAGCTTCGTCATCGCCCACCGCTTGTCCACCGTCCGGGACGCTGATCTAATTCTGGTCATGGACCAAGGACGCATCGTTGAACAGGGCACGCACCGCCAACTCATTGCCGGGGGCGGTTTCTACCTGAAACTGTACGAGGCGCAGTTCGCCCGCCGCGAACAAGGCAAGCCCGCCCGGGAGACGGGAAAGTGACGTCCATCGAAGCATCAACCTCGCCGTTCCCCGGTGCCTGGCGACCCAATCCGGGCAGCTCTGTCCCGCTGTTTGACCAGCTCCGGCTCACCATTATTGAACGGGCCGACAACGGGACCCTGGCGCCCGGAACCAAGCTCCCTGCCGTCCGGAGCCTTGCCGGCGAACTGGGCGTCGCGCCGCACACGGTGGCCCGGGCCTACAAGGAACTGGAGGCGGCCGGCGTCGTCGTGACCAGGGGCCGGAACGGGACAGTGGTGTGCGCCCGGGACGAGGCCTGGAGTTCACTTTCCGCTGCCGCGGCCGGGTTCGCCGGTGCTGCGAAGGCCCAGGGCGCCAGCTTCGCCGAAGCCGTGCAGTTGCTGGCCGCCGCCTACGACCGGGAGTAACTCTCCGGTAGCACATCGTGCGGCGTTTCCCGGCCGGGGGCGCAGCCGGGAATAGAAATTCGAAGAAGTTTTCGATTAGCATTGATAGCGTGCCTAAAGCCGTAGCTGAAGATCCAGCCGTTGATTCCCAGCCCACCGTTCAAATGGGCTCCGTTCCGATGAGTCCGGCAAAACCCGGCCGCGGGGAGGACTCCCGCCCCGCGGTGAAGCGTCCGGACATGTCCCGGCTCGTCGTCAAGGGCGCGCGCGAACACAACCTGCGCAACGTCGACCTGGACCTGCCCCGCGATTCCATGATCGTCTTCACGGGGCTCTCCGGCTCGGGCAAGTCCTCCCTGGCGTTCGACACGATTTTCGCGGAGGGCCAGCGCCGCTACGTCGAGTCCCTCTCCGCCTACGCCCGGCAGTTCCTGGGCCAGGTGGACAAGCCCGACGTCGACTTCATCGAGGGCCTCTCGCCCGCAGTATCCATTGACCAGAAGTCCACCAGCAAGAACCCGCGCTCCACGGTGGGCACCATCACCGAGATCTACGACTACATGCGTCTCCTGTGGGCCCGGGTCGGCCGCCCGCACTGCCCGGTCTGCGGGGAGCCCGTCGCGAAGCAGACCCCGCAGCAGATCGTCGACCAGCTGCTGGAACTGCCCGAGGGGACCCGCTTCCAGATCCTGGCCCCGGTGGTCCGTGGCCGCAAGGGCGAATTCGTCGAGCTGTTCAAGGAACTCACTGCCAAGGGCTACTCGCGCGCCCGGGTCGATGACAAGCTGATCCAGCTCAGCGATCCGCCCAAGCTGGGCAAACAGTTCAAGCACACCATCGAAGTGGTCGTGGACCGCCTCGTGGTCAAGGAGGGCATCAGCCAGCGACTCACCGACTCGGTGGAAACCGCCCTCGGCCTGGCCGAAGGACGCATTCTCGCCGAATTCGTCGACCTCGACGCTGACGATCCCGAACGCATCAGGGCGTTCTCCGAAAACCTTGCCTGCCCCAATGAGCACCCGCTTGCAATCGACGAGATCGAACCGCGCTCCTTCTCCTTCAACAACCCCTTCGGCGCGTGCTCGGCCTGCAGCGGCATCGGCACGAAGCTCGAGGTCGATGAGGAACTCATCATTCCGAACGGTGAGCTGTCCCTCTCGGAGGGAGCAATCGCCCCCTGGTCACTCGGCACAGCAACCACAGAATACTGGAACCGTTTGCTCGGCGGACTCGCCAAGGAACTCGGTTTCTCGATGACAACCCCGTGGGACAAGCTCTCCGAGGACACCCGCCAAACCGTGCTGCACGGCAAGGACCATAAAGTTGTGGTGCAGTACCGCAACCGCTTCGGCCGGGAACGCAAATACAGCACAGGCTTCGAGGGCGTCATCCAGTACGTCCACCGCAAACACCTCGAAACGGACTCGGACTCGGCCCGGGACCGCTACGAGGAATACATGCGGCAGATCCCGTGCCCGGCCTGCAACGGCGCACGCCTGAACCCGGCGTCGCTCTCGGTCCTGATCAACGGCAAATCCATTGCCGAAGTCGCCGCCCTGCCGATGCGCGAGTGCGCCCACTTCCTGGACAACCTCGTACTGAGCGGCCGCGAAGCCCAGATCGCGAACCAGGTCCTCAAGGAGATCCAGGCCCGCCTGACCTTCCTGCTCGACGTCGGGCTGGAGTACCTGAATCTCGAGCGGCCTTCCGGCACCCTGTCCGGCGGCGAAGCCCAGCGCATCCGGCTGGCCACCCAGATCGGCTCCGGCCTCGTGGGTGTGCTCTACGTCCTGGACGAGCCGTCGATCGGCCTGCACCAGCGCGACAACCGCCGCCTGATCGAAACCCTGACCCGGCTGCGGGACCTCGGCAACACCCTGATCGTGGTGGAACACGATGAGGACACCATCCAGGAAGCCGACTGGGTGGTGGATATCGGACCGGGCGCCGGCGAACACGGCGGCATGGTGGTGCACTCGGGTTCCTACAAGGACCTGCTCGAGAACACCGAATCCCTCACCGGCGACTACCTCTCCGGCCGGAAAAAGATTGAGATCCCCAAAAAGCGGCGCAAATACGACAAGAAGCGTGAGCTGAAGGTCGTCGGCGCCAAGGAGAACAACCTCCTGAACGTGGATGCCACGTTCCCGCTGGGCCTGTTTACCGCGGTGACCGGCGTCAGCGGCTCGGGCAAGTCCACGCTGGTCAACGAGATCCTCTACAAGGTCCTGGCCAACAAGCTCAACGGCGCCAAGCAAGTGGCGGGCCGGCACAAGTCCATCCAGGGGCTCGAACACCTCGACAAGGTGGTCCACGTCGACCAGAGCCCCATCGGCCGCACCCCGCGGTCCAACCCGGCCACCTACACGGGCGTCTTTGACAACATCCGCAAGCTGTTCGCCGACACCACCGAGGCAAAGGTCCGCGGCTACCTGCCGGGACGGTTCTCCTTCAACGTCAAGGGCGGACGCTGCGAGGCCTGCTCCGGTGACGGCACGCTGAAGATCGAAATGAACTTCCTGCCGGACGTCTACGTGCCCTGCGAGGTGTGCCACGGTGCCCGGTACAACCGCGAAACCCTGGAAGTCCACTACAAGGGCAAGACGATCGCCGACGTGCTGAACATGCCCATCGAGGAAGGCGCGGAGTTCTTCGCGGCGTTCACGCCGATCGCCCGGCACCTGCGCACCCTCGTCGACGTCGGACTCGGCTATGTCCGGCTGGGCCAGCCCGCGACGACGCTCTCCGGCGGCGAGGCGCAGCGCGTGAAGCTCGCGGCCGAGCTGCAGAAGCGCTCCAACGGCCGCAGCATCTACGTGCTGGACGAGCCCACCACCGGCCTGCACTTCGAGGACATCCGGAAGCTGCTGCTGGTCCTCCAGGGCCTCGTGGACAAGGGCAACACGGTCATCACGATCGAGCACAACCTTGATGTCATCAAGAGCGCGGACTGGATCGTCGATCTGGGGCCGGACGGCGGATCCGGCGGTGGCCGGATCGTCGCCTCGGGAACCCCGGAACATGTCGCCAAGTCCACGGAAAGCCACACGGCTGCCTTCCTGGCGGACATCCTGGCCTGAGACCGGCCCGGTGCCGGTGCCTGCGCGCTAGAAGCCGCAGAGGCGCCGGCACCGCCACCGCAGATACATTCCCGCCGGGGTATGCGAGTTTCTGGCATCCGTTGACTCGTGAGAAACTAAGCCGGTGACCCAAACAACAGTGCCCGTGATCTTTGACCTGGACGGCACTCTTGTCGACCCGGCGCAGGGAATATCGGACGGAATCGCAGCGGCCCTCACAGAGCTCGGACTCGGCATTCCCGGCAAGGCGCGGATGGATGCCATGATCGGCCCGAAACTCAGCCATTCCCTCACGGACATCGCCGGGGTCCCCGCCGAACAGCTCGACGACGCCATCCGCATCTACCGCGCCCACTACCGGGCCACCGGCATCGCCCAAAGCAGGCTCTACCCTGGAATCCGGGCGCTGCTGGAATCGTTCGTCGAGGCCGGACGGCCCCTCGCCGTCGCCACCCAGAAGCCCGAAGGCATCGCCCGCACTGTCCTGGAGCACCACGGCATTGCCGCCCTGTTCCACACTATCCGCGGCTCGGCCGCGGACGAAGCGGCAGCAGCCGGGGCGCCGTCGGGCAAGGCTTCCATCGTGGCTGCGGCATTGGCGGACCTCTCCACCGGACATGGCCTGGACACACAGCATGCCGTCATGGTGGGGGACCGCGCACAGGATGTGGCCGGAGCGGCTGCCAACGGTTTGGACTGCATCGGCGTAGGCTGGGGCTTCGCTTCGGACGGTGAACTGGACGCCGCAGGCGCCGTGGAGATCGTGCACAGCAGCACGGCACTCCACGACACCATAGTCCGGCGGGATCCGGTGCCGACCTCAGCGGTGTCCCCGAATGCAGTGAACCCTGACCAGAACCACAACGCCGTAATCGAGGTGCGCACCGATGGCAATGTTTGATGCAATCCGCTGGACCACGCGGGGCCTCGTGACCTCGACCTGCCGGCCCACGGTCATCGGACTGGACAACGTGCCCAAGGAGGGTCCGTTCATCGTGGCCCCCAACCACCTGTCCTTCCTGGACAGCGTGATCGTCCAGGCGCTGATGCCCCGGCCCGTGGCGTTCTTCGCCAAAGCGGAATATTTCACCACAGGCGGCGTCAAGGGCAAGGTGATGAAGTCCTTCTTCGAGGCTGTCGGCTCCATCCCGGTGGAACGCGGCGAGCAGGCCGCCAGCGTCCAGGCGCTTAAGACGCTGCTGGAAATTCTCGACGCCGGCAAGGGCATTGGCATCTACCCGGAGGGCACACGCTCCCGCGACGGCATCCTCTACCGCGGACGCACCGGCGTCGGCTGGCTTGCTTTGACCACCGGCGCCCCTGTCATCCCGGTCGGACTGATCGGCACGGAGCACCTGCAGCCGGCGGACAGTAAGTCGGTCAAACCCCAGCACTTCACCATGAAGGTCGGCGAACCGCTGTACTTCGACAAGACCGGGCCGGACCACTCCCTGCCCGCCCGCCGGCAGGCCACAGACCGCATTATGGATGCGATAGCCGCACTCAGCGGCCAGGAACGCTCCACCAGCTACAACCAGAGCAAGACCGTCGAGTAGTCACGTCGCCTCAGTCCGCGGGCGAGATGGGCTGGACCATTCCGCCGCGGTCAGGCGTGTTGGGCAAGGAAGTTTTCCAGGGTGGATTCGTCGAGTGGCTCTCTCCAGCCGGGGTTGTCCGTGCCTGCCGCGGGCCAGGGGTGCCCGGCCGTGAACAGGTGCCAGTCCGGGAAAGGGTCCGGGGGCAGTTCCTGGTCGGGATCCGGGCCGGGGTCCGGCGGCAGGCCCAGATCATTGTCCGGTGGCGGGTCCACGCCTGGTTTCATGTCTTCATCCGAGGTCTGTTCCCAGCCCAGGAGCCCGTTCGTTTCCAGGATGCCGGGTGGCCAGTGGGGTGGTTCCCAGTCCTGTTGTTCGCTGGGGTAGTGCCGTCCGGTCGGGGACGTCCAGCCGGGCGGTGCGTCTTTGCTGGCTCCGGCCGGTGTCCAGGCCGAGGAGTGTTTCAGGCCGTGGTGTTTGCGGCAGGGCTGGCCGAGGTTGGAGATCCCGGTGGTGCCTCCGTCAGCCCAGGCCAGGAGGTGGTCGGCGTCGTTGTCCAGGGACTGGTTGTTGCAGCCCGGGAACGGGCACTTCCCGTCGCGGAGCCGCAGCCACTGCCGCACTGCCTTCGGCACCCGGTAGCTGGACCGGCCGATTTCCAGCGGCGCCCCGTCCCGCGGATCAACCAGCAGCCGATAGAACGAACCGGCGCCTTCGGCGACGAGCCGGCGGGCCATCGAGGGCGGGATCGGCCCGTACCCGTCCAGGACCGCCGGTTCCTCCCCGGCGCCGAGCAGGGACAGGACCGGGACGGTGACCAGGACCTGCGCCCGCGGCGACGGCACACCCCCGCCCGCGCCCGTGCCGGTCCCGCCGCCTGCCACTTCGCCGTCGGCGAGTCCGCTGGTCAGCAGCCAGGTCGCGGCGACATCGGCGCGGAGCTGGGTCAGGGTCCTGGCCTCGCCCGGGCCCTGGAGGGCGCGGGCGGCCGCGGTGCTCCGGGCCCAGATCCCCGCGGCGGTATCGGCCGGGAGGTACGCGGAGAACCAGGCCATCCCGTCGGAGTCCGGGCGGTACTCGACCCGCCGGTCCGCAGCGCTCTTGGTGTGGCGTGTTTCGATGCTCTCCCGGTGGTGGCGTTCCCGCCAGGTGCGCGCCTTGGCCCGGAACCGGGACGGAACGAGCTCCCCGGCCGGGCACCCGCGGGCCGGGTCCGGCGCGTCCGGGTCCAGGAAGTGCGCCTCCAGCCCGGCCGCCCCGGCCGGGTCCAGGCCGGCGGTTTCGTCCACAATGATCCGGGCATGCGCCCACGAAATTCTCCCGGCCGCCAGCGCCGCCAGGGTCAGCGGCAAACCCCGCGTCAGCGCCACGCACTCGGACAGGAAGGCACCCGCGGTCCCCTCGCTCACCGTCAGGACACACGCGACCTCCGCCGTCACCGCCATCTCCTGGCACTTAGCGTCATGCGGTGCCACCGCCGGGGCCGCCATGGCATCGGTGGCCCGCAGATAGGCCGCGCCCAGCCGCACCTTCAACGCCGCAGCCCGAGCCTCCCACCGGGCGACCTCTGCCAGCCCGTCCAGGCAATCATCCGCCAAATCCCGCAACGGATCGTCCCCCAACGGACCAGCACCCCGGCCGACACCGGCCCCGGACGGACCACCGCCGTCAGCGCCGGCCCCGGCGACGGAATCCAGCGCCGCAGTCAACACCGCGACAGCAGCCAGGGCCTCCCTGCCATCCGCACTCCATGCTGCCGTGTTGTCCACACTCACATCAGATCACGAGGCAACGACAATTTAGATCGAACCCATGGGGCAGCAGAACGCCGGCAGAAATTGAAGTCCGGCGAAGATTTACCCTCAGGCCATCGCCTCAACGAATGGTGACTCGAGGCCTACGCTGCGAGGTCGCGGCGCCGCCAGCCGGTATAGCCGAGCGCGGCCAGTGCAGCGGCGGCCACGGTGAGCGCCGTCAGCGCCGCCCCGTCCCCGGCGACCACCGGGAGCAGCGGGGAATGCCTGAACGGGGAGAGGTCCATCAGCCATTCCGGGGCATTCCACAGCACCCCGAATTCTCCCAGGGCGACGAAGGCCAGCAGGAGGCCCCAGACCGCCCCGGCCAGCCGGGGTGCCCAGCCAAAGACCGCCAGGCCCGCACTGGTTACCACCCACGCGGCGGGCACCTGGGCCAACGCGGCCACCGTGCTCCGGCCCACCAGAGCGAAGTCATTGACGGCAAAGGCGGCGCCGACGCCGATCGATACCCCCGCCAGCAGGAGCAGCAAAGCCACCCCGGCCAAGGCAAACGTGAAGTGGCTGCTCGCCCAGCGGATCCGGGTAGTGGCCGTGCCCAGCAGGGCCTCGGTGTGGCCCGCGGCCTCCTCGCTGCGCAGATGGTTGGCCGAGGACACCCCGTAGGCTGCGGCCAGCAACCCCATGATGCTGATCTCCGCGGCCAGGAAAGCGTCCGTCAGGGCCTGCCTGCCGCCCAGCATCTTGATCAGGTCCTGGGCGTTCGGTGAACTCAGTAGTTCTGCCACGTTGCTGACCAGGGAACCGATCACGACGCCGAAAACCAGGAACGCCACGCCCCAGGCCACCAGCACGCGGTACTGCAGCCGCACCGCCAGATCCCAGACGCCGGAGAGCGAGCCGACAGCCGGCCCCGGGCGTTCGGCGCGGAGACCGGAACCAAGATCGCGCCGGCCACGGAGTGCGAACGCTGCCGGGACCAGCACGATGCACAGGAAGACCGGCAGCGCCAGCACCCACCAGCGGTCGCCCGCGAAAGCCCGGATCTGCTGGTTCCACCCGATGGGCGAGAGCCAGGAGAGCACAGACGGCCCCGGTTCGGCGAGGTCGCCGACGGCACGGAGCGCATAGGTGACGGCCACGACGCCGATGCTGATCCCGGTCGCGGCCCGGGCGCTGGCGGTGAGCTGGGCCGCCAGCCCGGCCATGGCACTGAAGGCCATCCCCGTGGCAGCCCAGCCCAAGCCGAAAGCGAGGGAGCCGGCGGCCGGCAGCCCGCCGGCGGCCAGCGCGGCTGCCGAGAGCAACCCGAGCAGCACGCTGGCGCCGAGGCTGATCGTGAGGGCGGCTGCCAGCGGCGCGTCGCGGCCCAGCCGTCCGCCGCCGAGCAGTTCGAGGCGTCCGCTCTCCTCGTCGCTGCGGGTGTGCCGGATGGCGAGGATGACCATGAGGACAGCCAGGATGGCGGTCATAAAGGCGGTGTATTTGATCAACGAGAGCGCACCGATCGAGGTGGGATCGTAGATCCGTCCGAACATCGCCACCACGGAGGCGGTCGCGTTCAGGGCGGTGGCGGCCTCGACACGGCTTGCCACATCCGGATAGAGCTCGGCCCCGGCCAGCGCGGTCGAGTAGGCGATCAGGGCAAAGCCGACGATCCAGACCGGCAACATCCAGCGGTCCCGCCGCAGCCCGAGGCGGATCAGGACGCCAGTTCCCGCGAGGGTTTCAGGCATCGCCGGCCCGCCGTCGGCCCGGCTCCCGCGAGGCGGGCCGGCCGGGCGAAGCGCCAACAGCCGCCGCCGGAACACCGGCGGTGATGTCACTGTAGTGGCGCAGGAACAGGTCCTCGAGCGTCGGCGGCTGGCTCGTGAGTGACTTCAGTCCCGCCGTCGTCAGCGCCTGCATCAGGTGGTTCAGGCCGATGGGTTCGACCTGGGCGTTGACCCGGTGATTCGTCACGACGACGTCGTGAACGCCGGGCAGCAGATCCAGTCCCGGCGGCACTGTTGCGACGTCGGCGGTCACGGAGGTGCGGGTCAGGTGCCGCAGTTGCTCCAGCGGGCCAGACTCCACCACCTTCCCGGCGCGGATGATGCTCACCCGGTCCGAGAGCGCCTCGGCCTCGCTGAGGATATGGCTGCTCAGCACCACGGTGCGCCCCTGCTCACGCAGTTCGCGGACGCAGCCGCGGAAGGCGTCCTCCATCAGCGGGTCCAGCCCGCTTGTCGGCTCGTCCAGCAGGAACAGCTCGGCGTCGGTGGCCAGGGCAGCAACGAGGGCCACTTTCTGACGGTTTCCCTTGGAGTAGGTGCGCGCCTTTTTACTGGGGTCCAGCTCGAACAGGTCCAGGAGCCGCTCCCGGCGGTCGCGGTCCTGGCCGCCCTGCAGCCTGCCCAGCAGGTCAATCACCTCGCCGCCCGTCAGGTTCGGCCACAGGGCCACGTCCCCCGGGACGTAGGCCAGCCGGCGGTGCAGCGTCGCAACGTCGCGCCAGGGGTCCAGCCCGAGCACCCGGATGGAACCCGCATCGGAGCGCAGGAGGCCCAGCAGGATCCGCAAGGTGGTGGACTTGCCGGATCCGTTGGGGCCGAGGAAACCATGCACCTCGCCGGAGGCCACGTCGAAATCCAGTCCGTCCAGGGCCGTTACGGCCCCGAACCGCTTCACGACGCCGGTCATTTCCACCACACTGCTCATAGTCAACAAGGTACGCCGGATTGGCGGGCGCGGACCCGTGCGGAAAGACCTGTTTTGCCGCAGGCCGCCACGGTTGGCGGGCGCTCCCGCGGCTGTGATTGAGTTGCTCCATGCCATCTCGCTGGTCCGGCCGGGACACCCAGACGCTTTCCGCCGTGGCGATGAGCGCCCTGTTGCTGGCCAACGCCGCGAAGCCGGTCCTGCGGAAACGGGCCCGTCGGTGAGGCTTCTGCAGTCCCCGGCGGTGCGGGTCGGGCTCTCCATCAGCATCGCCACCGGACTTTACGGCGTGTCCTTCGGTGCGCTGTCCGTCACCTCCGGACTCGACTTCTGGCAGACCATGGCCCTGAGCCTGCTGCTGTTCAGCGGCGGCTCGCAGTTCGCATTCATCGGGGTGGTGGCCGGGGGCGGCTCCGGCGTCGCCGCGATGGGGGCGGCCACCCTGCTGGGCATGCGCAACGGGATTTACGGCATGCAGGTCAACGCCCTGCTGCAGCCGCGGGGCTGGCTGCGGTTCGCCGCCGCCCACGTCACGATCGACGAGTCCACCGCCACAAGCACCGGCCAGACGGACCCGCTCGAGCAGAAGCGCGGCTTCTGGACCGCCGGCCTGGGCATCTTCGTCCTCTGGAACCTGTTCACCGCCGTGGGCGCGCTGGCAGGAGGTGCGCTGGGGGATCCCAAGCAGTGGGGCCTGGACGGTGCCGCCGTGGCGGCGTTCCTGGGCCTGCTGTGGCCGCGGCTCAAAGGCCGCGAACCTGTCGCGATCGCCGTCGTCTGCGCCCTGGCCACCGTGCTGGCTGTACCCTTTGTGCCCGCCGGGGTGCCGATCCTGGTGGCCGCGGTGGTGGCTGCGGCAATCGGCTGGTTCAGCCATGGCCGCAGCGACGAAGGACTGGAACCGGACGTGGACCCCTACGCCGAACACCCGCATCCGCATCCCTCCGGGGACGCCAAATGACCCTGTGGATGTGGCTGCTGCTCTCGTGCCTGTTGGCGTACGCCTGGAAACTGCTGGGCTATCTGGTCCCGGCCAGCGTGCTCCGTGATCCCCGGATGTCCCGGATCGCCGGCACCATGACCATTGGCCTGCTGGCGTCCCTGACAATTGTGAACACCGTGGCCTCGGGCCAGACGCTGGCGCTGGACGCGCGCCTGGGGGCACTGGCCGCGGCCGGCATCGCCCTCGTGTTCCGGGCCCCCTTCCTCGTGGTCGTCCTCGCCGGAGCCGGGGCGGCAGCCGGACTCAGGCTGCTGGGCTGGAACTAGCAGCCGCACCGACTGCCGCCGTACTGCTCCGTAACGGTCTTTAGTCCCTACTTGCCTCCCGGGCCCCATGGGAGCATTCGGTTATGAGCGACAACGACCAGCCGGATGCCCCTGCGCCCGGCAAAGGCCCGCACCACAAGCCGCATGAGCCGTTCGTTCCGCCAGGGGCCGAGTCCACCCGGGAGCTGCGCGAGATGGCACGACGCCGGCGGGAGGCTGAGGAGAAGCTGCAGCACCACCTGCAGGAAGCCAAAGAGAAGCCGGCGGAGGATTGATGCTGAAAACCCGGCTTTCGGAGCGCCTGCAGGATTTGTTGCTCGACAACGACGTGCTGGAGGATTTCCTCCGGCAGTTGGCCGGCCTGGCCGCCGAGTCCGCCGCAGCCGAAACCGGCCGCTCGGTGCGGTGTTCGGTGCTGGTGGCCCGGCACCGTCAACCGGCAGCCCTGGCGGGCAGCCGCGAGGCCCTGATGCTGGAACGGATGCAGGACGACGTTGCGGAGGATCCGGGGCTGGAGGCCCGGCAGACCGGGCTGGCCGTGCTGGTGCCTGACACGACGATGGATCCCAGGTGGCGGCGCTACCAGCGGGCAGCTGCCCAGCGCGGGAGCCGCAGTATCCTCGCCGTAGCCATGCTGGAGGACCGGTCCGCGGTCCTGACTTTCTCGTCGACGTCTCCCGAGGCTTTCGACGACGACGCGGTGGCCGCCTGCGCGGCTCTCGCCTTCCGCGCCGCCAAAGTGCTGCGGCTGGCTGTCCGGCTCGATTCTGCCAAGGGCCTGAACCGGGACCTGATGCAGGCAATGCGGTCGCGGACCGTGATCAACCTGGCCACCGGCATCCTCATGGCCCAGAGCCGGTGCTCGCAGTCCGAAGCGTTCGACCTGCTGTCCAGGGTCTCCAACACCAGGAACGTCAAGCTCCGGATCGTCGCCGAGGAGATCCTCCGGAGGTTCGACGGCGTGCCGGCCGGGACGGCCTTCAGCGCCTGAGCTCGTACGGAGCCGGTCCTAGCCGCGGACAGAGTCGAAGGCGGTGCCCGGCAGCGGTGCCTGCGGCGGCAGCGGCCGGTGGGGGCGCTCCGTGCGGATGGCGTCCTCGACGAGGGCGACCGGGCGGCGCCACGCATCCGACCCTGCCTCCATGGTGTCCACCACGCCAATCAGCATGGCCAGCAGCCGGATCAGGTCCGTCATCGAAATATCGCTGCGCAGGGTGCCCTGGCCCTGCCCGCGGCCCAGGAGGACGGCCACGGACTCGATCAGATCGCCCGTGATTCCCGTGAGCAGTCCGCGGCGGCCGGCGACGGCTCCCAGGAGGTTGGCTTCTTCGCTGGCCACGCCCATCAGCGCGTCAATGACGCGGAAGAGGCCGTCGGCGGCGTCGGGCCCGGCGAGGGCCTCCCCGATGACGGGATCGACCAGCAGTCCGAGTTGGCGGTGCAGCGCCGCGAGGACGAGTTCTTCCTTGTCGGCGAAGTTCCTGAAAAGGGTGGCAGGACCAACTCCGGCGGTCACAGCGATGGTCTGCAGCGGGACCTCGGGGCCGTGCTCGCGGAAGCACTGGCGGGCGGCGGTGATGATCTTGTCAACGTTCCGCGCGGCATCGGCGCGGAGCGGCCTGCGGTCTGCTACCCGGTTCATTTGCCTAGGTTAGCAACGCAAGGCCGGGCCGGGGAGATTACTCCCGAGTAGTGACTAATGTGACGGGTTCCACGGGCGCCAACCCCACCGGCAGGCCGCTGGAGCACGTGAAAGACTGGTGCCATGTTGCTTGCATTTTCTGTCGCACCCTCAGGCCGTCCCGCTCAAACGGCCGGTGACTCACCCGCCGGTTCGGCGGCGGTCCCGGCGGACGAGGCCTCGGTCCACGACGCCGTTGCCGAAGCGGTGCGGATCGTCCGGGAGTCCGGCCTGCCGAACCATACCGACTCGATGTTCACCACGATCGAGGGCGAGTGGGACGAAGTCTTCGACGTCGTGAAGCGCGCCACCGAGGCCGTGGGCCGCTACGGCAGCAGGGTCTCCCTCGTCATCAAGGCAGACATCCGCCCCGGCTACACGGGCGAACTCACCGGAAAACTGGACCGGCTGGAACAGGCCCTCGGGGACGCTCCGGGTCCGGCCGCAGGCTAGGACCCAGGGCCGAACGGGCCCTACCGCCGGGACAGGCCGGCTGGAAGACTGGGGGCATGTTCGAGCATCAGCCCACCGCCCGCTGGACCGCCGTCGAGGGCTTCCTGTCCGAGGTTGTGGTCCGCCCGGACAACTCCCTTAGACGCGCCATAGCCAGCGCCCTCGAGGCGGGCATGCCTCCCATCGAGGTCGCCCCTAACGCCGGGAAGCTGCTCAAGCTGCTCGTGCAGCTCTCCGGTGCCCGGCGGGTGCTGGAGATCGGGACCCTGGCCGGCTTCAGCACCATCTGGATGGCCCAGGGGCTGCCCGACGGCGGCCGGCTCCTCACCTGCGAGTACCTGCCCAAACACGCCGCCGTGGCCCGCGCCAACGTCGACGCCGCCGGGCTGGGCCATCTTGTCGAGATCCGGGTCGGGGCGGCACTGGAGACGCTGCAGGCGCTCGCCGACGAAGGCGTCGAGCCCTTCGATTTCGTCTTCATCGACGCAGACAAGGAAAACAATCCGCATTACCTCGACTGGGCCATCCGCCTCGGCCGGCCGGGCACCGCCGTCGTGATGGACAACGTGGTCTGGGAAGGCGCCGTGCTGGATCCCGCCATGGATGCCGTCAACGCCCCGGGCATCATCAGCGCCCTGCACATGCTGGGCGAGGACCCGAGGCTGGACGGCACCGTGATCCAGACCGTGGGTTCCAAAGGCTGGGACGGCTTCGCCCTGGCGCGGGTGTAGCAGCGGCGGGCGCCGCGCCGGCACTGGACCTGACGCCGGAATTCCCAAAGTGCTAAGTGTGCTTAGATTTACTGACGGCCGAAATTACCGGGCAGTAGCCCGACCGGCAGGCATGGACGCCAACAGCACCAGAGACCCTTCGAAGGAGAACAGGCCCGAATGAACCGGACTCCCGATTCCCAGCGGCCCGTTGCCGTCAGGATCAGTTCTGCGCCGGAGGACCTGGCCGTCCTCGGCCCCCTGCTGGCGGCGGCCCGGTCCGCCGTCGGCGACGTCCCGGCGTTGCTGGAGCTGGCCAAGGCCGCGGCAGCGACCGCCCCGAACCCCGGCGAGGGCCGGACGGCCTTCCTGTGGGAAATCCTGGCGTCGGTCACGGCCGTCGACGTCGCCGCCGGCCGTGCCATCGAACCGCACCTGGACGCCTCGGCGATCCTCGCCCAGGCAGCCGGCCACGCGGCGGTGGAAGGCTGGGAATGCCCGGACTTTGACGGTGTCCACTTTGACGGCGCCTGGGGTGTCTTTGCCGCTGAAGCCGCAGGCCTGCGGCTCGAGGCCAAACCGGCGGACGGCTGTTTCCTGCTGCAGGGTTCCAAACCCTGGTGCTCGCTCGCCGCCCAACTGGATCACGCCGTCGTGACCGCCCACCTGGACGACGGCGGCCGGGCCGCCTTCGCCGTCGACCTCCATGCCCCCGGTGTGAGCTTCGCGGACCCGGAATGGACCAGCCGGGGACTCACGGAAATCCCCAGCGGCACCGTGCACTTCGACGCCGTTCCGGCCGTGCCGCTGGGCGACGCCGGCTGGTATTACCGCCGGCCCGGCTTCGCATGGGGCGGCATGGGCGTGGCGGCGTGCTGGCTGGGCGGCGCCGTCGCGGTGGCCCGCGGGTTCAAGGTATCCCTGCTCGCAGCTGCCGACGGCGGCCGCGAACCGGACCAGCTCGCCCTCGCGCACCTCGGCGAAATCGACCGCACCCTCACCGCCCTGACCGGATACCTGGCCCGGACCGCCGCGCGGATCGATGCCGGGGAAGTCTCGGACCGCGGCGCCTGGAGCGAGGCCCTCCGCGTCCGCGGCAACGTGGCCACCGCCGTCGAACGCATCCAGACCCTGGCCAGCCAGAACCTTGGACCCGCCCCGCTCGCCTTCGACCCGGTCTACGGCAAGCGCATGGCCGACCTCGCCCTGTACATCCGGCAGCACCACGCCATGCGCGACGACGCGCAGCTCGGAGCCCTCACGCTCAAGGGGGACCACCCGTGGTGAGCTTCACCCACCAGGACACCGGCACCAGCGAGGACGCCTGGGCAGCCAGCGGGCTGGCTGCGCTCCCGGAATTGCCGCTCGACGCCGGCGAGCTCGCCGGCCAGGCTTTCATCGTCCTGGCCGCGCACCCCGACGACGAATCCCTCGGCGCCGGCGGCCTGATGGCCCGGCTGCGGGGGCTGGGCGCCCGGGTCACGGTCTTGTTGTGCACGGCGGGGGAGGCCTCCCACCCGGACTCGCCCACGACGACGCCGGAACAGCTCGCCGCCGTGCGGCTCAAGGAATTCGGCCGCGCGCTGACGCATCTGCTGCCGGATCCGGGCTGGCGGTACCTCGCCCTGCCCGATGGCAAGCTCGCCGGGCACCGGCCGGAGGTGCACGCCGCGCTGCAGCGCGCCATTACCGACACAACCGCCGCAACGGGACTGCCGGCGGGGCACATCACGCTCGTGGCCCCCTACCGGCACGACGGCCACACCGACCACGAGGCACTGGGCGCCGCCGCCGCCGAGGCCGCAGGCGCAGGCGGCCACGGACTGCTCGAGTACCCCGTCTGGTACTGGCTCTGGGCGGACACCGCGGACCCGGCCTGGCAGTCCTGGCTGCGCCTGCCGCTGGACCCCGCCGAACGGCGGGCCAAGGCGGCAGCGATGTCCTCCCACACCTCTCAAGTCCGGCCGCTGTCCGGCCAGCCCGGGGACGAGGTGCTGCTCCCGCCGGCTTTCCTGGCACACTTCGACCGGCCCTTCGAGACGTTTGCGTGGCAGGGCCCGGCCGCCGGCGCCACCGGTGCCAGTTCCTACGCCGCCGCCGATGCGGAAGGGGTTTTCGACGCCGTCCATACCGGAACGGACGACCCCTGGCAGTACATGACCAGCTGGTACGAACACCGCAAACGCACCCTCACCCTCGCGGCCCTGCCCGGCCTGAACTACACGGCAGGACTGGAGATCGGCTGCTCGATCGGGACCCTCAGCGTCGAACTCGCGCAACGCTGCGCCAGCTTCCTGGCCGTGGACGCGAGCAGCGCCGCGCTGGCGCACGCCGCCCGGCGCCTCGAACACCTCCCCGCCGCCCGGACCAGCCACCTCACCGTCCCGACGGACTGGCCGGACGGCCGGTTCGACCTGATCGTGGTCTCCGAGATGGGCTACTACCTTTCGCCCGGCGAGCTGGCCGGGCTGTTCGAGCGGGTCGAGGCCGCGCTCCTGCCCGGCGGCACCCTGGCCCTGTGCCACTGGCGCCATCCGATCTCCGGCTGGGAGCTCGACGGCGACGCCGTGCACGCCGCCGCGCGACGCCAACTGGGCTGGGTCGACGCCGGACTGTACCGGGAACGCGACTTCATCCTGGAGGTCCTGGTCGCGCCCGGGTCCGCCGGGGACGCCCAGCCGGCAACCATCGTCGTGCCGGGCCCGGAAGGGTAGGAGAAATGGCCGCCCTTGCCCTGCCGCTCCCGCGCGGACACAGCATCGACCGGATCGCCGTCGTGATGCCGGCCCACAATGAGGACGAGCACCTCAGCCGAGCGCTGCTGGCCGTGCAGCGCGCCGCCGACGCCCTGGTGCAGCTGCGTCCCGACGTGGAGGTCCAGGTGACAGTGGTCCTGGACAGCTGCACCGACGGCTCCGCCGGCATCACGGCCGGCTACACAGCGGCCGACCCGCGCTTCCGAGCCCTCGAAGTGGACTTCCGCAACGCCGGTGCCAGCCGGGCAGCCGGCATCCGGGCGGCCGGCGTCGGCACAGCCCGGCGGCGGCCGCCCGGCAAACGCTGGACTCCGCCGCCGTGGGCCGGACGGACGTGGCTCGCCAACACGGACGCTGACTCCCAGGTTCCGGAAAACTGGCTCGTCCGCCAACTGGAATTCGCCGAGGCCGGAGCCGACGCCGTCCTGGGCTCGGTGGAACCGGACCCCGCCGGGATGGACCCGGAGCTGCTCCGGCGCTGGCTGCAACGCCACCCCTTCGAGGAAGACCACCCACACATTTACGGCGCCAACTTCGGGGTCAGGGCCTCCGCCTACCTGGTCGCCGGGGGTTTCCCGAAGCTCGCCTCGCACGAGGACCGGACCCTGGTGCAAAGCCTCCGCAACCGCGCCTTCACCGTGACGGCAACGGACAGCATGCGCGTGCTGACCTCGGGCCGGATCCAGGCCAGGGCGCCGCATGGCTTCGGCGCCTACCTCCGGACGCTGGGACGGAACCGGCCACCCGAGAGCCAAGTTCCGGGCAGGTGACTTGCCATCCGGTGGACCGGCCGTAGACTCGGCCCATGTCTGGTCCTGGGGGAACGAAAACAGTCCGCTGCCTTCTGGCGCTCATTATCGCTATGCCCCTGGCCGGGGGCCTGGCCGCCTGCGCTTACGAGGACGGGGACGATCCCCAGCCGACGGCGGCAAGCGCAAGCCTCCGGCCCGGGCCCACCCTCCCCGCGAAGGACCCGGACGTCCTGGCTGTGGAAGCGCGCAACTACGCTGAACTGGATCAGCGCCTGGCCAGGGTACCCGGGTCGGTTCTCCTGGCCGACACCGGCCCGGCCGACGGGCCAGGCGTCGGCTTCAGCAAGGGCGCGACAGTGACAACCGCTGGCCCGCACACTGTCGCCGCAGCGTGTGTAGGCATCCCCCAAGCCCAGATTAGCCTCTCCCAGTACACGGTAGGCGGCGGCGAAGATAAGGTCTTCGAAGTCGATTGCTCGGGAACCCAGACACAGGTGGTCCAGCTCCAGAAGGGGTACATCGGTGCCCAGCTGGTAGGGCGCCGCGACCCTGCGGGTGCCTGGACCGGGGCGGTCGCCGGGATCAGGATCACGGTCGGAGAGAACGCGGCGCCGCCAACCTTGCCAGCCCGTTGGGGCACGAGGTCGAAGCTTCACGATGGCCTTCGCCAGCTGGTTGACATCCGGCGTTACGAGGTCTAGTGGTTGGCAGGTCGAACACATCCAGACCGGCCTAGGAGTAGATATGGAAGCAGCGCCCTATGGAATCGTGCACTTCTTTGCGGGAGGCACGAAGGACCAGTACGAGGCCTCAATTGCCGCTGTTCACCCTGGTGAGGGGCGCCTGCCCGACGGACAGGTCTTCCATGCAGGCGGCTCTTCTGCCGGCGGCTGGACGATCATGGCTGTCCATGAGTCGAAGGAGAGCTGGGAGAAATTCCGCGATGGCATCCTCCTTCCCCGGATGCAACAGGGCATCGAGGGCGGATTCGCATCGCCGCCCGAGGAGACCGTCATCGATCTGTACAAGATCATGCCCTAGCGATGCGGGCGCCGACGCGCCGCCGTGACCTTTGGCCCTAACGGCCGGCACGCCCGGGGCGCACCCTCAATCCATGAGCTACCTGACCCGGGCCGGTCTACGGTGTTGCGCCTAAGCCGCCCCGGCTGGCCGTGACACCGCAGGCTCCGGCCGGGGGGCGGGACACCGGGGCGTTGCCTGGCGTTGCCGGCCTGAGCTCCGCCGAGGCGGCCCGCCGACTCGCTGAATTCGGGGCGAACAAGCTGCCGGAGGCCGGCACGGTCCCCGGCTGGCGGAGGCTGCTTGCCGAACTGACCCACTTCTTCGCCATCCTGCTCTGGTGTGCCGCCGTGCTGGCCTACCTGGCCGGCATGCCGCAGCTGGCCATCGCGATCGTCGTCGTGATCCTGGTGAACGGAGTGTTCGCGTATATCCAGCAGGAGCGCGCCCAGCATGCCGCCGCGAAGCTCCGCGAGCTGCTCCCGGCGATGGTCTCGGTCCGCCGGGACAACCGCATCGTCAAGGTCCACACCACCGAGCTCGTCCCGGACGACGCCGTCGTGCTGGTTGCCGGCGACCGGGTCCCGGCGGATCTCCGCCTGGCGGTGGCGGCAGGCTGTTCCGTGGACGAATCGATGCTCACCGGTGAAAGCGAGGCGCTCGCCAAGGTCCCCGGCGACACCGTTTTTGGCGGGACCTTCCTGGTCAACGGCCAGGCCGAAGGCGTCGTCGCGAGCACCGGCGGTAAGACCCGGCTCGCCGAAATCGCGGCCCTGACTGGAAAGGTCGAGGCGCCGCCCAGGCCGCTGGCCCGGGAACTGCAGCGAATCGTCCGCATTACGGCGGCGATGGCCCTGGGCATCGGCACGCTGTTCTTCGTGCTGTCCCTGCTGGTCGGAATCTCCTGGCGGGACGCCTTTCTTTTTGCCATCGGTGTGATGGTGGCGCTGGTGCCCGAGGGCCTGCTGCCCACGGTCACACTGTCCCTGGCCGTCGGGGCGCAACGGATGGCACAGCGCAACGCCCTCGTCCGCAACCTGGAAGCCGTGGAAACCCTCGGGTCCACCACCTTCATCTGCACGGACAAGACCGGCACCCTCACCCAGAACAGGATGAACGCCGTCGAGGTCTGGACCCCCGCAGGGCTGGTCAGCATTATCGGGGCGGGGTACGGGCCGGAGGCCGAGGTCACCGGGACGGGAGCCGGGGAGGCGCGGCACCTCAGCACCGCCGCACTGGCCGCTTCAGTGGGCCGCGCCGTGCTCCACGAGGGCAAGTGGATCGCCGAGGGTGACCCGATGGAGGCCGCCATCGATGCGCTGGCCGCCCGGCTGGCAGATCCGGGACAACCACGCGATGATCCCGACGTGTCGCACCGCTTCGCCTTCGATCCCCGCCGGCTGCGGGAGTCCGCGATCGTCGGCACCACGCTGTACGTCAAGGGCGCCCCGGAGTCCGTGATTCCACTGTGTGGCGGGGACGGCGACAGTGTCGCCGCCCGGGCGCGGGAGATGGTCGACCAGATGGCCTCCCACGGGCTCAGGGTGCTGGCCGTGGCTGAGCGGACTTTGCCCGGCCGGCCCGGCGCCAGCTTCAAACTGGAGGACGCCGAGAGCGAACTGACGCTGCTGGGACTGATCGGCCTGCACGACCCGCCCCGGGCCGAGGTCCGCGTGGCCCTCGAGGCGGCCCGCGAGGCCGGCATCAAGGTCGCCATGGTCACCGGCGACCATGCCTTCACGGCGGCCGCCATCGCCCGGGAAACCGGGCTGATCGGATCCCCCGAGCTGGTGCTGGAAGGTCACAACCTGCCCGAGGACGACGCCGTCCTGGCCGCGCTGCTGGACCGCGACGGTGTGGTGGTCAGCCGGGTCACTCCGGAACAGAAACTCCGGGTGGCCCGCCTGCTTCAGAGCCGCGGCCACGTCGTGGCGATGACCGGCGACGGCGTCAACGACGGCCCCGCCCTCCAGCAGGCCGACATCGGCGTGGCGATGGGCCTGAGCGGCACGGACGTGGCCCGCGAGGCCGCGGACCTTGTGCTGCTCGATGACGACTTCGCCACCATCATCGCCGCGGTGGAGCAGGGCCGCGCCACGTACGCGAACATCAGGCGCTTCCTGACCTACCACCTGACGGACAACGTCGCCGAGCTCACCCCCTTCGTGATCTGGGCGCTCTCCGGCGGGCGCTTCCCGCTGGCGCTGAGCGTGCTGCAGATCCTCGCCCTCGACATCGGCACCGACCTGCTGCCCGCACTGGCGCTGGGCAGCGAGGCCCCGAGCAAGGGAACACTGAAACGGCCGCCGGAGCGCAGGCACCTGATGGACCGGGCACTGATGTTCCGGGTGTTCGGGCTGCTGGGCCCGGTTGAGGCACTCTTCGAAATGACGGCATACACGGCGGTGCTGCTCGGGACCGGCTGGACCCCGGGGGCGGAGCTGCCGGCGTCGGACGTGCTGATGGCCGCCTCCGGCGCCGCGTTCACCACCGTGGTCCTGGCCCAGCTTGCCAACGCCTTCGCCTGCCGCAGCGCCTCCGTGCCGCCGTGGCAGCTCGGCTGGTTCACCAACAGGCTGCTGGTCTGGGCAGTGCTGGCAGAGCTGGGCCTGCTGGCGGTGTTCCTGTTCCTCGGGCCGCTGGCCACCCTGCTGGGCCACGCCCCGCCGTCGCCCGGCGGACTGGCCGTGGCGCTCGCCGCCATTCCCGCGGTGCTGCTCGCGGACTGGCTGTACAAGATCGCCCGCCACCGCCGGGCCGCCAAGGCCGTACCGGACACCAAGGTCCAAAGACTCTGACACCGGACGGCCCGCCGCCACAGGATGGGTGCAGAGGCGCCGGTGTCAGGCGCGCCCGTTCCAATTTGCCGAAAGCAGGAGCTGCGACATGGCTGAATCCCCGGTGCTGTGGTTTGAAGAGATCGGAATGGGCGATGTCCCGCAGGTGGGCGGCAAGAACGCCTCCCTCGGCGAACTCATCCAGACCCTCAAAGCCAAGGGCGTGCGCGTGCCGGACGGCTTCGCCACCACCGCGGACGCCTACCGCCGGTTCCTCGAGGCCAACGGGATCGAGGCCGAAATGCGCTCGCGGATCCAGTCCTACCGCTCGGGCGAAACCTCCCTGCGCGCCACCGGGGAGGCCATCCGGGAGCTGTTCCTGGGCAGTGAGTTCCCTGCGGACATCGGCGAATCCATCCGCTCCCACTACCGGGAACTGGGGGAGCGCGCCGGATTGGAGAGGCTCTCGGTCGCGGTCCGCAGCAGCGCCACCGCCGAGGACCTCCCGGACGCGAGCTTCGCCGGGCAGCAGGAGACCTTCCTGAACATCGCCGGGGAACGGGAGCTCCTGGATGCCTGCCGCCGCTGCTACGCCTCGCTCTTCACCGACCGGGCCATCAGCTACCGCGAGGTCAAAGGCTTTGACCACCTCGACGTCGCGCTCTCGATCGGGGTGCAGCGGATGGTGCGCTCCGACGTCGGCGCCTCCGGGGTGATGTTCTCCATCGACACGGATTCCGGTTTCCCGCGGGTGGCCGTGGTCAGCGCCGCCTGGGGCCTGGGCGAAACCGTGGTCCAGGGCACCATCAACCCGGACAAATACGTCGTGTTCAAGCCGCTCCTGGCGCAGCCGGAGTTCGCGCCGATCATCGAAAAGACCCTCGGTTCCAAGGACCGGAAAATGGTTTACAGCCGGGGCGGCCATGCACGCACCAAAATGGTGGACACCTCGGACGCGGAACGCCGCGCCGTCGTCCTGGACGACGCCGAGATCCTCGCCCTGGCGCGCTGGGCCGTGATCGTTGAGGAGCACTACGCCCGGCCGATGGACATGGAATGGGCCCGGGACGGCGTGACCGGGGAGCTGTTTATGGTCCAGGCCCGGCCGGAGACGGTCCAGTCGCAGAAGACCGGCTCCCGGTTTACCCTCCACCACCTGCTGGAAACCGGCACCGTGCTGGCGCGCGGCGCCGCGATCGGTGATTCGATCGCCCAGGGCACCGCGTGTGTGATCAGGAGCGCGGCGGACATTGAAAACTTCCGCGACGGGGCCATCCTCGTCACCGAGATGACTGACCCGGACTGGGTTCCCATCATGAAGCGGGCGGCGGGCATCGTGACCGACCACGGCGGCCCGACGAGCCACGCGGCGATCGTGAGCCGCGAACTCGGGGTCCCCGCCGTCGTCGGCACCGGCAACGCCACCACCGTCCTGGCGGAAGGCCTGGCCGTGACCATCTCGTGCGCCGAGGGCGATGAGGGCCGCGTCTACAAGGGCAGCCTTGCCTTTGAAACCGAGGAGGTGGACCTCGGGGAACTGCCGGAGACGCACACCAAAGTCATGGTCAACATCGCCAGCCCCGCGGCCGCGTTCCAGTGGTGGCGGCTGCCCGCCGACGGCGTCGGGCTGGCCCGGATGGAGTTCATTATCAGCGCCCTGATCCGGGTCCATCCGATGGCACTGGTCCATCCCGAGCGGGTCACCGACCCCGGCGAAGCCGAGCAGATCCGCGCCCTCACCAGCGGCTACGCGGACCCGAAGGACTACTTTGTGGACGCCCTGGCCCTGGGGATCGCCAAGATCGCCGCGCCCTACCATCCCCGGCCGGTGATCGTCCGGCTCAGCGACTTCAAGACGAACGAGTACGCGCACCTGATCGGCGGGTCCGCCTTCGAGGAGCCGGAGGAGAACCCCATGCTGGGCTTCCGCGGTGCCTCCCGCTACTACGACGATCGCTACCGCGAGGGATTCGCCCTTGAATGCGCGGCCCTCAAACGGGTCCGGGAGAAGCTCGGGTTCGGCAACATCATCGTGATGATCCCGTTCTGCCGGACCCCGCAGGAAGCGGACCGGGTGCTGGCCGTGATGGCGGAGAACGGCCTGGTCCGGGGGGAGAACGGCCTGCAGGTCTACATGATGTGCGAGATCCCGTCCAACGTCGTCCTCGCCGAAAAGTTCGCCACCCGCTTCGACGGTTTCTCCATCGGCTCCAACGACCTCACCCAGCTGGTCCTGGGCGTGGACCGGGATTCGGCGCAGCTGGCCTCACTTTTCGACGAGCGGGACGAGGCCGTGATGGCGATGATCAGTGAGGCCATCCGCAAGGCCCACGCCGCCGGGATCAAGATCGGCATCTGCGGGCAGGGGCCCAGCAACCACCCGGAGTTTGCGGCGTTCCTGGTCGGCGAGGGCATCGATTCGATCTCACTGAACCCGGACAGCTATCTCAGGACCGTTCCGAGGATCGCGGAAGCCGAGAAGCAGGCACCGGCCCGGTAGCGCCGACGGCGGCCTTCTGCCCTGGCGCCTTTGTTCCGGCCCCCGTCTTGCCGGGGCTGAGGGCCCGAAGCGCATTGAGGATCGTGGCCAGGTCCACGAGTTCCTGGGACAGGGCGCCAGCGATGGCCGGGATATAGCCTGCCGCCGCTGCGAGCATCAGCGCCACGCTCAGCCCCATCCCGATCCAGATACTCTGCAGCGCCACCTTGATGGTGCGCTGGCCGATCCGCACGGCGGAAGCGGCCTTGGACAGGTCATCGAGGATGATCACGACGTCGGCCGACTCGCCGGCCGCTGTCGAGCCGCGCGCACCCATAGCGATCCCGACGTCGGCGACTGCCAGGACCGGGGCGTCGTTGACGCCGTCGCCGACCATCATGACCGGGCGGAGGGGCAGGGCCCGGACGGCTTCGACCTTGTCCGCCGGCAGGCACTCGGCGCGGACGTCGGTGAGCCCGGCCTCGTCCGCGATGTGTCTGGCTGTGGCGAGCGCATCGCCGGTCAGCATGACCGTCTGGGTGACGCCGAGTTCCTTGAGCTCGGCCAGGGTACGGCGGGTTTCCCCGCGGATCGGGTCGCTCATCACGAGGGACCCGGCGAATTCCCCGGCCACGCCCACGTAGATGGCGAGTTCGCCGCTGGCCAGCTCCGTTTCCACGACGCCGGGGGCCGATTCAGCCACGAAGTTGGGCTTGCCGACCACCACGTCGCGGCCGTCGAAGCGGGCCCGGACGCCGTGTGTGGCGAATTCGGTGGCCTCCGTGGCGGTTTCGAACATCAGCCCGCGGGTGTGCGCGGCCTCCATCACCGAGGCGGCGAGGACATGGGAGGAATACTGTTCGGCAGAGGCCGCCAGTGCGAGAACCTCGTCCTCGGTGAAGGACCCCGCGGTCCGGACCCCGACCAGGGACGGGCGGCCGTACGTGAGGGTGCCGGTCTTGTCGAAAGCGACCGTCTTGATCCGGCTCAGTTGTTCCAGGACGCCGGCGTACTTGACGATGATGCCGGCGCGTGCGGCGCGGCTCATGCCGCCCAGGAACGCCACGGGGGCGGCGATCAGCAGCGGGCACGGGGTGGCCACCACCAGTACTTCCGCGAACCGGGCCGGGTCGCCGCTGATGATCCAGCCGACCGCGCCAAGGAAGTAGGCGAGGGCCGTGAACGGAACGGCGTACCGGTCCGCGAGCCGCACCATGGGCGCCTTGCTGTCCGCCGCCTCCTTGACCAGGGCCACAATGCGGCTGTACTGCGAATCCTCCATCCGGGCCGAGACCTGCATCCGGACCGCCGCCTCACCGTTCAGGGACCCGCTCATCAGCGGCTCGCCGGCGACCCGCTCCACCGGCAGGCTCTCCCCGGTGAGCGAGGATTCGTCGAAGCTGCCGGATTCAGAGAGCAGGACGCCGTCCAGCGGCACCACTTCACCCGGCCTCACCAGCAGGATGTCACCGATCTCGACCTTGGTGGCGGCAACATCCTCATGGGTTTCGCCTGCGTAGGTTCCGGCGGCGGAGCTGCCGGCGCGTTCCCGGTGGGCAGTCTGCGGCACGCGCTCCAACAGGGAGGTCAGTTCTTTCTTGGCCCGGCCGGCCGCGAAGTCCTCAAGGGCTGTGCCGCCGGCCAGCATGAGGACAATGATCATGGAGGCGATGTACTCGCCCACGACCACCGTGCTGACGATCGCGGTCACGGCCAGGATGTCGATGCCCCATTGGCCGCCGATCAGGCGGCGGACCATGCCGACGCCGAGGTAGACGGCCACCGCCAGGGCGTAGACGCTGGCCGCGAGCTGGGCAATCAAGGGCTGCCCGGACAGGAACAGTATAAGCACCGCGAGCAGGGCAGCGACTGTGCCCGCAACAAGCGGATACCGGAGCAAAAGTTTCACGGATATCCTGCCTTAGTATTCGCGTCATCTACACGCGTTTTCCACTATCTGCATCCTACTGCGGCACCCTCCCTGGCAGGCCCGAACGGGCCCAGGTTACGAACCGCCGGCGGGGCGCCACCGGATACCGCCGGACGGAAGACTCCTTCTTCCGCTTGTTCGACCGGTACCGCGCCGACCGCCTGATTCCGGCAGCGCCCCAAGCGGCGCGGGCCTTTCAGCCCTAGCCCGGCTGGGGCCGGTGGTGCCACCGTGAACCATGTGGTCGATCTTTTCCGGCCGGCGCCGGTGGCTGGCGGCCGCGGCTGCGGTGCTTTTGCTGGCTGCCGCAGTGGTGCTGGCCGTCGTGCTGACGGCAGTCCCGCCGTCGGCTGTTCCGACACCGCCGTCATCGCCGTCATCTTCACTCCCCACCACGGCCGGCCCGACGGAGAGCCCGACGGCGGGTCCGTCGCCGTCGGGCGTTCCGGGCCCCACTCCCAGCGGAACAGTTCCGGCCGGGCCCGCGCCGCTGCCCACGATCCCGGCGACCGAACCGGCGACCGAACCGCCACTTCCTGAACCGCCGGCTCCTGAACCGCCGGCCCCGTTCCCCGCCGCGCTCGCCGGCCGCGACCTCGAGGTGATCCCGGGCGCCGGCCCTGTGGTGGCGCTGACGTTCGACGCCGGAGCCAACTCGGCAGGGTTGCCCAGCATTCTGCGGACGCTGGCCGCCACCGGCGTGCGCGGCACGTTTTTCCTCACCGGCAACTGGGCCGGCGCCAACCCGCAGGGGGTCGCGGCGATCGTGGCGGGCGGCCACCGGGTGGGCAACCATTCGATGACCCACCCCGGCTTCACCGGGCTCGCGGACGCCGCGATCGGTGACCAGCTGGTCCGGGCGCAGCAGGCCATCCAGGCCGGTGGCGGGGATCCGCGGCCCTTGTTCCGCTTCCCCTTCGGCGATCGCGACGCCCGGACCATCGCCACGGTCAACGCCTACGGCTACCTGCCCGTCCGCTGGACCGTGGACACCCTGGGCTGGAAGGGCAGCAGCGGCGGGATCACCGCGCAGATCGTGGCGGACCGTGCGCTCGCCCGGCTTCAGCCCGGGGAGATCGTGCTGATGCACATCGGCTCCAACCCCGACGACGGGACCACCCTCGACGCCGACGCCCTGCCCGGGATGATCGAGCGGATGCGCCAGGCCGGCTACGGCTTCATCACCCTCGACGCGCTGCTGGGCTGACGGCAGTCAGCCGTCCGGGAAGCCCCGGACCGGACGCACATTGCGGTAGAACGCCACTGTCGCGGCGGGCGCGGGCCTGATACGACTGAGGCATGACGGAGTCGCCCACCCTTGCCGCCGCCCTGGCGCCCGTTGACGCCGTGATCTTTGACCTCGACGGGGTGGTCACGGACACGGCCGAGATTCGTGCGGCCGCCTGGAAGCAACTCTTCGACGCAGTCCTCCAGGACCCGAGGCTTCCCGCCGGGACCCGCCGCGACCCGTTCAGCACGGACGAGTACCTGGACCTGGTGGCGGGCCGGACCTGGGAGGACGCGGTAACCACCTTCCTGGCCTCCCGCGGCGGGGCCGTCCCGGAAGGCTCGCCCGCTGATGGTTCCGGGGACTGGACCGCCTTCGGACTCGCGGCACGCCAGAACGAACTGTTCGAAAAGCTGCTCAGCGACAACCCGGTCCGGGCCTTCCCCGGCACCGCGGACCTCCTCGGCCGGCTGAAGGCCGGCAGGATCCCGGTGGTGCTTGCCACCTCGGCCCGGAACGCGGGCGCGCTGCTGGCCGCCGCGGGGCTCGGGGACGTCTTCGACCACATCGTCGACGGGCAGACGGCCCTGGACCGCGACGTTGCGGGCAAGCCGGCCCCCGCGTTGCCGCTGGAAGCGGTGCGCCGGCTCGAAATCCCGCCCGCCCGGGCGATGGTCATCGAGGATTCAATCACCGGGGTGGAGGCCGGGCGGCGCGGCGGTTTCGGGCTGGTAGTCGGCATCGACCGGTCCGGGCGCCGGGGCCCGCTGGAAGCGGCGGGCGCCGACGTCGTCGTCGAGGATGTCAGCCAACTGGACATCGGGCTGGTCATCACCCACCCGTGGCTGCTGGTCTATGAGGGCTTTGACCCGGCGCACGAGGGGCACCGCGAAGCCCTCACCACCCTGGGCAACGGTTACCTGGCCACGCGGGGCGCCGCCCCCGAGCACCGCGCCGGGGCCGTGCACTATCCCGGCAGCTATCTCGCCGGCGTCTACAACAGCCTGCGCAGTGTTGTTATGGACCAGGAAACGGTCGACGAGCACATGGTCAACATCCCCGACTGGCTGCCGCTGGACCTCAGGATCGGCGACGGGGCGTGGTGGTCCGAGGGCGGGCTCTCGCTCCGCAGCGAGCGCCGCACCCTGGACCTGAAGCGGGCGTTGCTGACGCGGGAGGCGCTCCTGGAGGACGATGCCGGCCGGCAGCTCCGGCTGCTGCAGCGCCGCCTCGTGTCCATGGCGGCACCGCACCTCGCCGCGCTGGAGACCGTCATCACGGCCGTCGGCTGGGACGGCGGCGTCAGCGTCCGCAGCGGCTGCGACACGGGCGTCACCAACTCCAACGTCCCCGAGGACGCTGCGCTCTCCACCCGGCACCTGGGATCCGTCCGGGTTGCCGCCGCCGGGGCCGGCCCGGGCGTCGCAGGCCTCACGGTGGAGGTCCGGACCGTCACCAGCGGGATCGGGATCGCCCTCGCACTCCGGACGGAAGTCTCCGGTGCCGACGGGCCGCCCGTGGCCGGAATCGCCGAGCAACTCGGCGGGGTGCACGCCCACCGCTTCGAGCTGTCCGTGGCCGCGGGGGAGCCGCTGACCATCCTCAAGACCGTGGCTGTGTCATCCTCCCGTGACCACGCCATCGCCTCGCCGCTGACGGCAGCCCGGGCTGCCCTTGCGCGCGCTACCGGCGGTTTCGCGGCGCTGCAGGCCGAGCACGAGGCCGCGTGGGCGGTCCTGCTCCGGCCCTTCGTCATCGAGTTCGACGCCAGCTCGCAGGCGCAGCTCATCCTCAACCTGCACGTCTTCCACCTGCTGCAGACGCTCACCACCCACACCGCCGAACTCGACGCCGGGGTGCCGGCCCGCGGGCTGCATGGCGAGGGATACCGGGGACACGTCTTCTGGGATGAACTCTTCGTCCTGCCGCTGCTGAACTCGCGGCTGCCGTCCCTCGCCCGGGAGCTGCTCGATTACCGCTGGCGGCGGCTCGGCGCGGCCCGGGACGCGGCGCGGGATGCCGGGCTGGAGGGGGCCCTGTTTCCGTGGCAAAGCGGCAGCGACGGCACGGAACAGACGCCCAAGCTGCTGTTCAACCGGCGCTCCGGGCACTGGATGAAGGACTACTCCCGGCTCCAGCGGCACGTTGGCCTCGCCGTCGCCTACAACGCCTGGCAGTACTTCGAGGCGACCCAGGACCGCGGGTGGCTGACGGAGCACGGCGCGGAAATCATCGTCGAAGTCGCCCGGCTGTTCGCGTCCATGGCGGAGTTCGACCCGGCCGGAGAACGCTTTCACCTCCGCGGTGTGATGGGCCCGGACGAATACCACACCGGCAATCCCGGCGACCCGGGCGGCGGACTGAACGACAACGCCTACACCAACATCATGGCGGCGTGGGTGTTCGACCAGGCCGTCTGGATCATGCATTCCGTCCGGGGGTTCGACATGGAGGAGCTGCGTGCCCGGCTGATGATCACCGCCGCCGAGATCGAGGTCTGGGAACACCTCAGCCGCCGCATGTTCGTGCCGTTCCATGACGACGGAGTCATCAGCCAGTTCGACGGCTACGGCGCACTCCGGGAACTCGACTGGAAGCACTACCGCCGGACCTACGGGCTCATCGAGCGGCTGGACCTGATCCTGGAGGCGGAAGGGGACAGCACCAACCACTACCGGCTGGCCAAACAGGCCGACGTCCTGATGCTGCTGTACGTCCTGGGCGAGGACCAGCTGATCCAGTTCCTGGCCCGGATGGGCTACGCCATCACCTCTGCCCAGATGGCCGCCACAGTGGACTTCTACCTGGCCAGGACTGCGCACGGATCAACGCTTAGCCGCGTGGCCCACGCCTCGGTGCTGGCCCAGCGCGACCCCGAGCAAGCGTGGGCGACTTTCCGGGAGGCACTGGACGCGGACCTGGACGACACCCAGGGCGGAACCACCCGCTCCGGCATCCATCTGGGCGCCATGGCCGGGACGATCGACGTGGTCCAGCGCAGCTTCGCCGGGCTGCGGATTACGCGCGATGCCATCGACTTCGCGCCCCGGCTGCCGGCCCAGCTCAGCCGCGTGGACTTCCAGGTCCGCTACCGGGATCAGATGCTCGCCGTGCACCTGGAACGCGACCGGCTCCGGGTATCGGCGGCGCCGGGCGATGCCGCCCCGGTGCTGGTGCGGGTGGGTACGCAGCGGGTCCTGCTCCAGGCCGGACAGGAACACGAATTCCTGCGGAAAGACGACTGACCCGGCTGCCCGCCAATGCCCGCTACGGGGAGTCCATCCGCAGCACGGCCGCGCCCGTAACCCGGTCCTCCGACAGGTCCAGCAAAGCCTGGTCCGCGGCCGAGAAGGGATAGGACACCGTGGTGGGGCGCAGCGGGATCTCCGCGGCGATGCGGAAGAACTCCTCGCCGTCGGCCCGGGTATTGGCGGTGACACTGCGCAGCTGGCGTTCCTGGAACAGCTCCGTCGCGTAGTGCAGCGGCGGTATGTCACTCAGATGGATGCCGGCGACGGCAAGGGTGCCGCCGCGGTCCAGGGCACGCAGGGCCACGGGGACCAGGCCGCCGGCCGGAGCGAAGAGGATGGCCGAATCCAGCGGATCCGGCGGCTGCTCTTCGGCGCCGCCGGCAAAGGTCGCCCCCAGCTCACGGGCGAGGGCGCGGGCTTCCTCGGACCGTGTCATCACATACACGCGTGCACCCTGGAAGAGGGCAATCTGCGCCGCCAGATGCGCGGAGCCGCCGAAGCCGTAGATTCCCAGCCGGCCGCCGATGGGCAGGTCGGCACGGCAGAGCGCCCGGTAGCCGATGATCCCCGCGCACAGCAGGGGTGCCGCCTCCTCGTCCGAGAAGCCCGGCGGGAGCCGGTAGGCGAAGTTTTCGGCCACCGTGATGAGTCCGGCGTAGCCGCCGTCGCGGTCCCAGCCGGTAAATACGGGTGAGAGGCAGAGGTTCTCGTCGCCACGCAGGCAGAAGCGGCAGGAGCCGCAGGTGCGCCCGAGCCAGGCGACGCCGACCCGGTCGCCCGGGGAGAACCGCGTGGCGCGGTCCCCGCACGTGATGACTTCGCCGACGACCTCGTGGCCCGGGATGACACCGGGGCGCCGCGGGGCAAGGTCACCCTCGGCCAGATGCAGGTCCGTGCGGCAGACTCCGCACACGCGGACCCGCAACAGCACCTCCCCCGGGCCCGGCCGGGGATCGGGGCACTCGTCCGCCACCAGGGGGCCGCTTCTCATCGGCCCGGGCTGTCCTACCCGCCAGGCTCGCACGGGCGTCCTCCTCTGCTAGAACCTCCAGCTCCCCTCTGAAGGCGGTGGTCCGGTGGAGCGGGGTCAGCGCGTAATCAGGACATTGCAGCGCGCTTTGTTCAGGACGGCCGTGACGGTGTTGCCTGGGCCGCCCTCGCGGTTGTGGGTTCCAATCACCAGTACCTCGGCATCGGCGGCGGCCGCCAGCAGTTCCTTGGACGCCGAGTGGCCTTCCCGCAGGACGCCGGAGATTGACAGATCCGGGGCCAGGGTGCGGGCCTCCGCCAGGGCATGGTCCAGCAGTTCCTGGCCGTGCAGCGGGCCGTGCCGGCCGTGCCCTTCCCGGGTCCCGCCGCGGGTCTGGTCGATGTGGACAATCTGGAGGGTTGTGCCAAGCACGGCCGCCAGCCGTGCGGCGCCGGCCAGCGCCGCGGAGCTCCGGGACGTCCCGTCGACGCCGACCACCACTGGCGCCGCGGACTGGCCCGGGCTGCGCAGCTGGCGGACCACCATCAAGGGGCAGGGGGAGGAGCCGGCCAGGTCGAGGCAGACCGATCCGGCAAGCTGCCCCAGCACCCCGCCGATTCCCCGGCTGCTGACCACGAGGAGGCGCGCATCACGGGCCGCATCGCGCAGCACCGCGGCCGGGAGCCCTGTTTCCATAACACCCTCGACGGCGGGACCGGGACCGGGACCGGGACCGGGTGCCGGCGCGGGTTCGGCAAGTTCGGCGGCGGGGGTTCCGGCGGCGGCGAGGGCAGTACGGGCGAGGTCGACGCCCTCCGCAAGGAGGGCCTCGGCGGAGTGCCGCAGGCCGCTGCCCTCAACGCCCTTGACCGGCCCGAGCTTCTTGGTGAACATGGGCCACACCCACGCGTGGACCACGCGGAGCCGGTAGTGTCCGGCGGCCGCGTACTCCGCGGCCCACCGGACGGCCTCCTGCGCTGCCTCGGAGCCGTCGTAACCCACAGCCACGGTGGTGCGTACGTGTCCTGCGGCGGGTGCCGTCATGCGTCCTCCCGGTCAGCCGAGTCCGCCTCCGGGCGGTACTTTGCCCAGTAGAACTCAACGGGCGGAGAAGGGCTAGGGGCTTTGGTCCCGCGGGTTCCGCTGATCCGCTGCGCCCGCCCTGTACTCCGGGGCCTCTGCGTCCGGCACGCTGTGCTGTTCCCGCAGCTCGCGGCCGCGCTTGATGTCTTCCTCTTCACGCGCCTGCAGCTTGTCGCTCTGCTTGGTATCCCTGGGCGGCAGCTGGATGGTTTCCTCGGCTTCGATGCCGGCCTGGAGCTGGCGGCCGCGTTCGGTCTCGGCGTCGAATTCGGCCCCGAACAGCAGCGACATGTTGAGGATCCAGAGCCAGAGCAGCGAAATGATGACGCCTCCGATCGCGCCATAAGTCTCGTTGTAACTGCTGAAGTTGGCGACGTAGAACCCAAAGGCAAGGGAGGCCAGCAGGAAGATCACCAGGGCAATGAGCGACCCCAGGCTCATCCAGCGGAACTTGGGCTGCTTCACATTGGGAGTGGCGTAGTAAAGGATGGCGATCGCAAGAACCACGAGCAGCAGGATGACGGGCCACTTGGCGATGTTCCAGACGGCGAGGAAGGCCCCGCCCAAGCCAATCGCGTTCCCGACGGACTCTGCCACCGGGCCGCTCAGGACCAGCATGGCAGCCAGCAACACCACGATCAGCACGGTGGCGATGGTGACGCCGAGCATGGTGCCCCGAAGCTTGACGAACGGACGGCCTTCATCGATTTCGTAAATCCGGTTCATGGCCCGGCCGAACGCTCCAACATAGCCGGAGGCAGACCAGAGGGCGGTGAGGATGCCCAGCACCAGGGTAAATCCGGCTGCGTTGGAGTTGCTGAGCTGCTCGACCGGCCGGCGGATGGCTTCCAGGGTTTCGGCGGGCGCGAAACCCTGGACGATGTCCAGGAGCGCCGACGTGGTCTTGCCGGGCTGCCCGAAGATCCCCAGCAGGGACACGAGGGCCAGCAACGCCGGGAAGATGGAGAGAACCGAGTAGTACGTCAGGGCCGCGGCGAGGTCGGGGCACTGGTCCTTGGTGAATTCCCGCAGCGTTTTCTTCGCGATGTACTCCCACGAAGGCCTGGTGACATCGGTGGGGCTGTCCGGTTTGCGCGAGTCGTCCGGAGCGGGCGCCGTGCGGGCCTTGGCGGTGCTGCTCTCCCGGGTTTCGGCGTCGGCCGCGGTCTCTGCCGTGGCGGGGTTCTTGGCCATGGGAATCTTCCTTTGGGTGTTTGATGCGTCAGCCGGCCGCCCGGCGCGTGGGCGCAGGACGGCCGGCCGGTGTCGAACGGGGTCAGGCCTGCTGGACGTTGTCCTTGGCCTCGACGGTCCGCTCCTTGACATCCGCCACTGCGACTTGGCCCTCGGCCTTGACGTGCTCGGTGGCGTCCGTGGCAGTGGCCTTGACATTTTCCATCGCGGCCCGGGCGGGCTCCTTGAGACCCTCGGCCACGTCCTTGGCGGCCTCGGTGAGTTCCGAGGTGAGCGGCTCGGCCGCGGTCTTCAGCGCGTCCGCTGCTTCGCGTTCCTTCTGGCTCGCCGGGATCAGGGAGGAAACCAACAGGCCGGCCCCGAAGGCAATCAGACCTGCCGCCAGGGGGTTGCCCTGCGCCTTCGCCCTAACCTGCGTGGGGGCGTCGCCGATGGCTGCACCGGCGTCGCTGAAGTGCGCCCCAGCCGTGCCGGCGGCGGAGTGGACATTGCCGGCGGCGTGGTCGGCAGTTCCCATGACTTTCTCCTTCACTCCAAAAACGGCGTCCCGTACTTTGTCCGTCTGCCGCTGGACGATGTGCGACGGGGTGACCTTGTCCGCCACGGCGTCGACGTTGGTGCCCAGCCGCGCGCGGGTTGCTTCAATATCTGCTCGGATGGCATCCGGGTTTTCACTCATCGTGTTTCCTCGCTGGATCTAGGTGGTGGGTTTGAGCGTGGGCGGGATTTCCTGCAGCGTCGCGGCGGTCTGGGGCATGCCCTTGATCGCGTTGAGTTCCTTGCGGCCCTTGGCTGCCAGGACGGCGGCGACGATTCCCCAGATGATGGCGACGACGACGCCGGACCAGCCCAGGCCCATGACGTTCCCGAGCGCCCACCAGAGCGCCAAGGACAGGAACAGCAGGACGAAGTGGCTGGCGACGCCGGCCCCGGCCAGCATTCCGCTGCCCTTGCCTGCGCGGGTCGCGGACTGCTTCAGTTCGACCTTGGCCAGCTCGACTTCCTGCCGCATCAGGGTGGACATGTCCCGCGATACCTCGCCCAGGAGGTCGCCCAGGGACGACGTTTCAGCCTTGGCGTGCGCGGCGGTCTGGGGCATTTCGCTGGTCATCGACGGCCACCGTCAAAGGGATCATCACGGAGCGGATCCTGCCGGAGCGGGTCAGTGACCACGGGCTCGGAGGCCCAGGGGTCCTGGCGGTTGCCGTCACCCAGCGGATCAGTCCCGAGGGGATTGGGCGGGTAGGTGTCCGCGAAGCCCGCCGTCGTGGTTTCCGGCGCCGGCATCTGCACGGGCGGAGGCGGAACGGCCATGCCGGCGTCAGCGATCCTCGTGCCCGGCGTTGAGGTGGCGCCGGTGGCAGCCGGCTCCGGTGCGCCGGCGCTGAGGCTGCGGCTGAGCCGGCCTGCCAGCACGCCGGCTCCGGCTGCGAGGAGCAGGAATGTGCCGGGACGCTGGCGGGCAAAGGTCTTCACCTCGGTCAGCAGGGAACCCGGATCGCGGCCATCGAGCCATCCGGCGACGGCGGACGACCGCTCGGCAGCCTGGCGCACGAGGTCGGCGGCGACCCCGGGCTGATCGGAGGCGGCGGCCATGGTGTGCAACTCGGTGGAGATGGAGCGCAGGCCTTCGGCGACCTTCTGCTGCTGCGTGCCGGCCTGGTCCGTCAGATCCGACTTAGCCTGGTTCACGAGGTCCCTGGCGTTCGTCTTCACTTCGGCCGCGACGTTGGCGGCTTCCGTCTTAGCCGTCTCAGCCACGGTCTGGGCTGAATCCGCGGCCTGGCGCTTCACATCGGCTGCCTCGCCCTTGGCGGCATCGGTCTTTGACGCTCCGCCGTCGCTGGGGGTGACGGTCGACGACGTCGTGCCCCTTGCCGCCGGCGGGAACATGGTTTCCGGCCGGAGGGGAGGCTGCTGGGTGGCGGTAGGGGTGCGGTAGCTACCGTCCTGGGGCCATTGGTTCTCTGTCATCTTCGCTCTCTTTTCAAGATCGGCTGCTGATCACGAACCAGCAATAACTGGAGGCTTAATAGTAAGCAAGATTACTAAATATAGTAAGTACCCTTTGCTTTATTTTTCGGCGGGCAGCGCCTGCCCACCCATCCCCGGCCCATCCGCGGTGAAGCCCGTGCCGGCCGGTGAACTAGGCTTGAAACATGAGCAAAACGGTGGGTGGCTGATGGCGAAGCGGGGCAGGGCAGCCGGCCGGAGCAACACCGAAAAGACGGCGGGAGTCGTGGAGCTGCCGAAGGGGAGCCGCCCCGAGGGGCCGCTGGAGGGCGTCTATTACATCGACACCGGTGACTGTGAGCTGATCGCCGACCAGGACAACTCCAATGGCTGGCTGCTGCGGATCAATGGCGTGATGAGTTCGCACATCGACCTGGCGGATCCGTTGTTCCTCGATTTCGAGTACATGCGGTGGATCGCGGCCCTGGTGGAATCGCGCTGGCCGCGGGAGTCCCGGCCGAAGCTGCGCGCCCTGCACCTTGGCGGCGGGGCATGCTCACTGGCGCGCTACTTCCACGCCGCCTACCCGGACGCCCGCCAGGTGGTGGTGGAACTCGACGGCAAGCTGGCCGAATACGTCCGTGGCTGGTTCGACCTGCCCAAGGCGCCACTAGTGCGCCTGCGCGTCGGGGAGGCCCGCGAAGTCACCGAAAGCCTGACGCCGCAGACCCGGGACCTGGTCATCCGCGATGTTTTTGCCGGCTCGCTGACGCCGCGTCCGCTCACCACACGCGAGTTCAACGAGCACGCCCAGCGCGTCCTGGCCCCCGGCGGGATCTACGTGGTGAACTCCGGCGACGCCCCGGACCTCAGGAATGCCCGCGAGGACGCCGCGACCATTGCGGACACCTTCAAGCACACCGTGATCATCGCCGACCCTGCCATGCTCAAGGGCAGGCGCTACGGGAACATGATCATGGCCGGCAGTGACGTCCCGTTCGACAACGACCCCGGACTGGCACGGCGGCTGCTGGGCGGCGCGGTGCCGGCACACATCTGGAACGACGCCAAGGTCCGGGCCTTCGCCGCCGGTGCGCCGGTCCGCCACGACCCGAAAGCCGTCGACCCGCCGTCGACTGCTCCGTAACGGCCCTTTAGCGGCCCGAAAACGGCACTTACGGAGCAGTCGATGCAGGTCCTCCCCGCCCCATGAGCGCCTCGCGGTGCCCCTTCGTCTGTTCGCGCAACGCCTGCACCACGGCAGCGACGGCGGGCCGGCGCATGGAATCGGGCCGCAGTACCATCCAGTACGGCAACAGCTCGGCGAAATCCTCCGGCAGCAGCCGGACGAGGTCCGGATGCAGGTCCGCCGCGAAGCACGGCAGGAACCCGATCCCGGCACCGGCGCGGGTCGCCTCCACGTGGACGAAGACGTTGGTGGAGCTCAGGCCGTCCCGCATGGTCGGCACCAGGCGGCGCGGGGCATCCAGATCGTCCACCTGAAGCATCGAATCCACGAAGTACACGAGCGAATGCGTCGTCAGTTCCTCGATCGTCGTCGGGGTGCCGTACTCGGCGAGGTAGCCGCGGGAGGCATACATACCGAGCATGTACTCGCCGAGCCGGGCCGCCGCCGCCCGGTGCACCTGCGGTTCGCCCACCACCACTTCGATGTCCAGCCCGGACCGCTGCTGGAGCGCCCGCCGGGTCACGGTGATGATCTCCACGCTGAGGCCCGGATGGTCCCGGCGGAGCCTCGCCACCGCGGGGGCCGCGATATAGGCGCTGAAGCCGTCCGTCGCGGTCATCCGGACGACGCCGGTGATCGGGTCCGGTACACGGCCGGGCTGTTCGAGGGTCCTGATCGCAGCCTCCACCCGCTCAGCCACCTGCACAGCTTCCGCGCCCAGCTCCGTCAGCTCCCAGCCGCCCGAGGCGCGCGAGAGCACCCGGCCGCCCAGCGCCTTCTCCAGCGCCGCAATCCGGCGCGACACCGTGGTGTGGTTCAGCCCCAGGGCCTGCGCCGCCGTCGTGAACTTCGCGGAGCGGGAAACCGCCAGGAGCACGAGCAGGTCATCAGGGTTCGCGTTCATATCTGCAATTCTGCACATAAGGCGTGCTTGTTTGACCATTGAATCGCACACTTTGTGCGGCAATACTCAGTAAAGTCGCTCAGTGCCGTGCATCGCACCTCCTCTGGGCCGTTGAAGACCGCGAACTGAGGAGTGCAGACATGGAGAGCAGTAGCTTGAACGGGCGCAAGGCCCTGGTGACCGGCGGTGCCGGCGGAATCGGCGCTGCCAGTGTCCGCGCCCTCGCGGCACGCGGTGCCAAGGTGGTGATCGCGGATGTGGACGAGGCCGCGGCCGCAGCCCTCGCCGACGAGGTCGGCGGCACCTCCTGGGCGGTGAACCTGCTCGACGTCGAGGCTCTCGAGGCCGTGAGCCTGGACTGCGACGTCCTCGTCAACAACGCCGGCATCCAGCGGATCAGCCCGATCGAGGACTTCGACCCCGCGGATTTCCGCCGCATCATCACCCTGATGCTGGAGGCGCCGTTCCTGCTCATCCGCGCCGCGCTGCCGCACATGTACGCCAACAACTTCGGCCGGATCATCAACCTGTCCTCAGTGCACGGGCTCCGCGCCTCGCCGTTCAAAAGCGCCTATGTGTCGGCCAAGCACGGCCTTGAGGGCCTGAGCAAGGTCACGGCGCTGGAAGGCGGCGCGCATGGCGTCACGTCAAACTGCATCAACCCCGGCTACGTCCGGACGCCGCTCGTCGAGTCCCAGATCGCGGACCAGGCCAAGGTGCACGGGATTCCGGAGTCCGAGGTCCTCGCCAAGATCATGCTGACCGAGGCCGCGGTCAAGCGCCTTGTCGAGCCGGAGGAGGTCGCCTCCCTCGTGGCCTGGCTGGCCTCCGACGACGCCGGCATGGTCACCGGCGCAAGCTACACAATGGACGGCGGCTGGTCCGCCAGGTAGTCAGCCGGCCGCCAGTGAGCCCGCTCAGTCGGTTGTCTTGTCGTTGCCCTGATCCGGGGTGGCCGGTTCGGTGGATCGGCGGATGTAATCGTTGACGGCGTCCTCGGGAACACGGAACGATCGGCCCACCCGCACGGCCGCGATGGCATGCGACTTCACCAGCCGGTAGACGGTCATCTTGGATACCCGCATGGCCGCAGCGACTTCCGCGATGGTCAGGAAGTGCGAGGAGACATTTGCTGAGCTCATTTCTTCTGGCCCGTCCACTAGTCGGGGTACCGGAGTTGCCGGTAGTCGTAGAAGATGACGTCGCCCGCCGGGCTGCCGGCCATCCGAAGCCCGACGTAGGGGGCCTCGATCACGGCCACCGTGCCCAGGTGCCGGCCATTGAACGGATCATCGCCAATCAGTACCTGTCCCACCCGGAACGGAATCCGCGGTGTTCTTGCCCGGCCAACCGTTCCCGACAGGAAACTGGCCACGCGGCTTCGTTCGCGTTGAGCCTGTGGAGATGCTGGGAACTCCATCGGAACCACTCCTTCAGAAGGCGTGCCACTCGGATTTTCGGCAAGTCCGGGCCAGCTACGGGAGGGCTCCCCAGCCAGCGTTCCGGCCGGTCCGGTACCGCCGTGAAGCAACTGTATCCGTCAGCCCCTTTCGTCACACGAGTAACTTCTACCCCTGCCGGACCGGGCACCACTTGGGCCGCAGCGCCGACTACTTGCCGGCCTGGAACTCCATCGCGTTTCCGGCCAGGGCAAGGGTTCCGCCCAGGCCGATCATCATCACCCCGCCGGTGCGGCCCAGGGCGGCGATCCGCCGGGGCGAGCTGGCAAACCAGCGGCGGGCCTTGCCCGCGATGAGCGCCCAGCCGCTGTCCGAGACCAGTGCAATCGCGAGGAAAAGCGCCCCCAGCGTTGCCAGCTGCAACGGGATGGCGCCGGTCGGGTAGTCCACAAACTGCGGCAGCACGGCGACGAAGAAGACAATCGACTTGGGGTTGGTGGCACCCACGATGAACCCCTCCCGGAGGATCCGGAACGTCGACGTCGGACGCGAGGGACCGGCCGCCGTCGTGCCGCCACTGCGGTGCCGGATGGCCTGGACCCCCAGGTAGACCAGATAGGCCGCGCCCGCGAACTTGACCACGCTGAAGAGCAGCACGGACTGGGCCAGCACCACGCCCACCCCCAGGGCGACCGCGGCGATCTGCAGCAGTTCCCCGGCGGCGTTGCCCAGCACGCTCAGGAGCCCGCCCCTGCGGCCCAGCGCCAGCGTCCGGCCGACGACGAACAGCACGCTGGGACCCGGCACGGCAATCAGGAGGAGGGCCGCGAGGGCAAACGCCAGCAGGTTCGGGGCAGGGACCATAACTGATTTTAGCCCCGCCATGGAGCCGGGCGCAGGTGCCGCCGGCGTCCCTAGCGTGCTGCCGGCGCCCCCGCCGGAATCCGGGGGAGCGACGCGGTTTCGTCGGCGAGCTCGGCCCGGACCCGGCCGTGGCCGCGGACCCACAGCCGGTACCCGGCCACCAGCAGCCCGAGCCAGACGGCGCCCACATAGAGTGCCACGCGCGTGTCCTCGAACGCACCCAGGATCACGATGACGAGTGCCATGAACACGATCGTCGCCACCGATGCCGCCGGCCACCACGGTGACGGGAATTCCGACGCCGGCAGTGGCTTGCGCGCGATCTCGCGCTTCATCGCCACATGGGAGGCCAGGATCATCACCCAGACCCAGACAGTGGCGAAGGTCGCGATTGAGGCGATCAGGAGGAAGACGTCCTCCGGGATGACGGCGTTCAGGACCACGCCCACCAGCAGGATGCCCGTCATCATCACCACGGTCATCCACGGCACGCCATGGCGTGATACCTTGCCGAAGCTCGCGGGGGCATGCCCCTGCCGGGACAGGCCGAAGAGGATCCGGCCGGCGCCGAAGATGTCGCTGTTGATCGCGGACAGCGCGGCGGTGATGACCACGGCGTTGAGGATGTGGGGTGCTGCCGGTATGCCCAGTCCGCTGAAGATCTGCACGAACGGGCTGCCGTTGGTGCCGATCTCGTTCCACGGGAACAGGCTCATCAGGACACCCAGGGTCAGCACGTAGAACAGCAGCACGCGCACCGGGACCGTGTTGACGGCTTTCGGAATCACCGTCTTCGGGTCCGCGGCCTCGCCGGCGGTGATGCCCAGGGTTTCAATGCCGCCAAAGGCGAACATTACGACGGCGAACGAGGCCAGGAGCCCTTCGAAACCGTTGGGGAACAGGCCGCCGTGTTCGACGAGGTTGCCGAGGCCAGGCGCCACGGTGGCACCCCCGGCCTGGAATCCGAAAGCGATGATGGCGGCGCCGCCCACGATCATGGCGATGATCGCCACCACCTTGATGAGCGAGAACCAGAACTCGAGCTCACCGAAGACCTTGACGCTGAGCAGGTTCAGCGCCGCCAGGAAGAAGATGATCGCCAGGACCCAGATCCAGCGTTCCACCTCGGGGAACCAGAAGCCCATGTAGATGCTGAAAGCGGTGACATCCGCGATGGCCACGATCGCCATCTCAAACACGTAGGTCCAGCCGGTCACGAAGCCAGCCAGCGGGCCGAGGTAGCGGCTGGCGTACTGGCCGAAGGAACCGGACACGGGGTGCCGGACGGCCATCTCACCCAGGGCGCGCATCACCATGAATACTGCGGCGCCTCCGATCATGTAGGCCAACAGCACGGCGGGGCCGGCCTTCTGGATGGCCGAGGCGGAGCCGTAGAACAACCCGGTCCCGATCGCCGAGCCGAGTGCCATGAAGCGGATATGGCGGATGTTGAGCCCGCGGTTCAGGACGGTCCCGACGGCGGCGCTGGCGGAGCTGCCGCGGCTGCCCGGCGTACCGCCGGGTCCTGCAGCGGGCGTTGGCTTGGTGTCGGTGATGGCTTGTTGCATGCGAATACCTTCTCGTCATTGGGAGGGGGATCGCTATCCAGCAGACCATGTTGCGCGGAGCTGTGATGAGCCTCACGGGCAGCTGGTGTCTTCGATTTCAGACAACGGCGCACGGCGGCAGGGCGGTCATGTCCTAACGGATGGGGGTCCGGCCGTGGTAGAACCGACCCAGGCCAGGAGCTCCATCGGACAGTGAAGGAGATGCACCATGAAAGCCATCATCCAGGACGTGTACGGCCCGGCAGATGTATTGGAACTGCGCGACGTCGACCAGCCGGTACCCGGCGACGGAGACGTGCTGATCCGGGTCCGCGCCGCCGGCGTCGAGCAAGGGGTTTGGCATCTCATGACCGGACTGCCGATTCTGACCCGGGCCTTCTTTGGGTTCAGGGCCCCCAAAAACCCGATCCGCGGGAGGGAACTCGCCGGCCGGGTGGAGGCGGTGGGGAAGAATGTCGTCGGGTTCCGTCCGGGGGATGAGGTCTTCGGGACCGCAGAGGGTACCTTCGCCGAATTCGTCTGTGCCAAGGAGGGCAAGATCGCCCTGAAACCGGTCAACGCCAGTTTCGAGCAGGCAGCAGTCGTGCCCATCTCCGGCACCACGGCGCTGCAGGGCCTCCGCGACAGCGGCCTGCTCCAGCCCGGGCAGGATGTCCTGATCATTGGCGCCGGCGGCGGAGTGGGTTCCTTTGCCGTTCAGCTCGCCAAGGTGCTCGGAGCACAGGTCACCGGTGTCTGCAGCACCGAAAAGCTGGACCTGGTCCGGTCGATCGGCGCCGATCACGTCATTGACTACAAACACGACGACTTCGCGGACGGCGCGCGGCAGTTCGACGTCATCCTCGACACTGCCGGCAACCGTCCGCTGTCAGTCCTGCGCCGGGCACTTAAACCCAAGGGAACCCTCGTGATTGTCGGAGGCGAAGGCGGCGGCCGGTGGACCGGAGGATTTGAACGCTCCCTCCGGGCTTCGATGCTTTCCCCCTTTGTGGGCCAGACGCTCAAGGGCCTGATGGCAACCGAGCGCCAGGAGGACCTTCGCTTCCTCGCCCAGCTCATCGACGCCGGCTCCGTCACGCCCGTCATCGACAAAAGCTATCCGCTGGCCGACACCCCGGCGGCCATCCGCTACATGCACGACGGCCATGCCCGCGGCAAGGTGGTTGTCACCGTCTGAGCTGTGGCCGGGGGCCCGGAAGGCCCGGCCGGAAGCCCCGCGCTCAGCCGGCCTGCTGCAGTGCGAGCACAATGATCGCGGCGTTGATCCCGAGGCCAATCAGCCACCAGCGGTTGAAGGTCAGAATCAGCAGCGCGGCAGAAACCGCGGCGCCCGTGACCGTGACCGGAATCCACCAGGACGCGTCCCCGATCAGGCCAAGCCCGCCGAGCGCCAGGATCACCGCGGCCGCAATGGCCAGTCCCGAAGCCAGCCGGCGGACGTTGCCCGCAAACGGCGAGTGTCCGACGTCGAACGGTGCCTTCTCGTCCGGCTTTGGCAGCCAGATGGCCAGGTGAACCAGGCCGTGCGCAATCACGAACAACCCCGCAATCCAGCGCATGGCGGCCCTCCTTGCATCCCAGCCGACGCGTCCATCGAAGCACCGCCGCCGCGGGGCGGCAAGGGGCGGAAGTCCGGGCCGCCCGGCACCTTCCGGTTTGTCCGGGGCGTCGGGCGGCGGGGCAAGTGTCCGGCATTCCAGACACGACGAACGGGGCCGGACTGTCCGGGACCCCGGTCAGGGCGCATGCTTAAGTACGGGATACCGGACACCGTGCTATTTGAAGAGGATCCATGCCAGCCACCACCATCACCCCGAGTGCCGCCGAGGGGGCGCCCAAAGCAACCCCGGCGAAGGCCGCCTCCAAGGTTCCGGCCGCGGAAAACACCCTGCGCATCCTCAAACTGCTCGCCTCCAAGCGGGGGCCGATGGCGGCGTCGAACATTGCCACGGCGCTGGGGCTGCCGCGCTCCAGCGTCTACCACCTGCTTGGCGTGATGGAGGCCAACGGCTTTGTGCTGCACCTGCATGAGGAGCAGCGCTACGGTCTGGGGATCAGCGCCTTCGAACTGAGTTCGGCGTATTCCCGCCAGGAGCCGCTCTCGCGCCTGGGCCGGCCGCTGCTTGCCTCGCTGGTGGACGTTATCGGCGAAAGCGCCCACCTCGCCGTGCTGCACGGCCGCGACGTGCTCTACATTGTCGAGGAGCGGGCGAAGAACCGTCCGTCGCTGGTGACCGACGTCGGGGTGCGGCTGCCGAGCCACCTCACCGCGAGCGGGCGCGCCATCCTCGCGGCGCTGCCCAAGTCGCAGGTCCGTGCGCTGTACCCCAACGCGGCTGCCTTCAGCGCCCGGCACGAGACTGAATCGCCCATCATGAAGTACTCGGCGCTGTCCTCGCATCTGGACCAGGTCCGTCAGCGCGGCTACGCCACCGAACACGGGGAGGTCACGCCGGGCTTCGGGTCGATCGCCGCCGCCGTCACGGACCACGTGGGCTGGCCGACCGCCGCCGTCGCCGTAACGTTCCTCGAGGACAAACTGCCGCCCGATCAATGGCCCGCCCTGGCCGCACGCGTGCAGAAGGTCGCCGACGATCTCTCCATCCGGATCCACGGCCGCCCCTCCGCCTGACCCCGAGCCCGCGCGCAGCCAGCCCAACTAGTTGGCCAAGGGCTCGTCTGGAATACCGGACAGCACCCCTGCGAACCCTCTGTTTCCGCGGCGGCGGACAGGCTTTAGTTGATACAGAACCTCATTCCACGAACCACCAAGAAACGAAGGAGCCCCCATGGCACCCGCCGATTTCACCACCGGTGCCCGCCCGGTCAAAGCAGCCCGCGGCACCGAGCTCACCGCCAAGAGCTGGCAGACGGAAGCCCCGCTGCGCATGCTCATGAACAACCTCGACCCCGAGGTCGCCGAACGCCCCGACGACCTCGTGGTCTACGGCGGCACCGGCCGCGCCGTCCGGTCCTGGGCCGCGTTCGACGCGATCACCCGCACCCTGGAAACCATGGAAAAGGACGAGACCCTGCTGGTCCAGTCCGGCAAGCCGGTCGGCGTCTTCCGCACCAACGAATGGGCACCGCGCGTGCTCCTGGCCAACTCCAACCTCGTCGGCGACTGGGCCAACTGGCCCGAATTCCGCCGGCTCGAGGCCGAGGGCCTGATGATGTACGGCCAGATGACCGCCGGGTCCTGGATCTACATCGGCACCCAGGGCATCCTGCAGGGCACCTTCGAAACCTTCGCGGCAATCGCCCGCAAGCTCACCGGAGACGAGAACGGCACGCTCGCCGGCACCCTGACCCTCACCGGCGGCTGCGGCGGCATGGGCGGCGCTCAGCCGCTCGCCGTCACCCTGAACGACGGCGCCTGCCTGATTGTCGACGTCGACGAAAGCCACCTGCGCCGCCGGGCCGGCAAGCGCTACCTCGACGAGGTGGAAACCGACCTCGACGCCGCGATCGCCAAGGTGCTCAAAGCCAAGGAAGAGCGCCGCGGCTGGTCCGTCGGCTACGTCGGCAACGCCGCCGCAGTCTTCCCGGAGATCCTGCGCCGCCACAACGCCGGCGAGCTCACCGTGGACATCGTCACGGACCAGACCTCCGCGCACGATCCGCTGAGCTACCTCCCCGAGGGCATCATGGTGGCGGAATGGCACCGCGAGGCCGCGGCCGATCCCGAAGGCTTCACCAAAAAGGCCCAGGCCTCGATGGCCAAGCACGTCCAGGCCATGGTCGAGTTCCAGGACGCCGGCGCCGAAGTGTTCGACTACGGCAACTCCATCCGTGACGAGGCCCGCAAGGGCGGCTACAACCGGGCCTTCGAGTTCCCCGGCTTCGTCCCGGCTTACATCCGGCCGCTGTTCTGCGAGGGCCTCGGCCCGTTCCGCTGGGTGGCGCTCTCCGGCGATCCGGAGGACATCGCGGTCACGGATGCCGCCATAAAAGACCTCTTCCCGGAGAACAAGCACCTGCACCGCTGGATCGACGCAGCACAGGAACGCGTGGAGTTCGAAGGCCTCCCGGCCCGGATCTGCTGGCTCGGCTACGGCGAGCGGGCCAAGGCCGGGCTGCTGTTCAACCAGCTCGTCAAGGAGGGCAAGGTCAAGGCGCCCATCGTGATCGGCCGCGACCACCTCGATTCCGGCTCCGTCGCCTCCCCGTACCGCGAGACCGAGGCGATGGCCGACGGCTCCGACGCGATTGCCGACTGGCCGCTGCTCAACGCCCTGCTCAACACCGCCTCCGGCGCCACCTGGGTCTCCATCCACCACGGCGGCGGCGTCGGCATCGGCCGCTCCATCCATGCCGGCCAGGTTTCGGTCGCCGACGGCACCGACCTCGCCGCGCAGAAGCTCGAACGCCTGCTCACCAACGACCCCGGCATGGGCGTCATCCGGCACGTCGACGCCGGCTACGACCGCGCCGTCGAGGTCGCCAAGGAACGCGGCGTCCGCATCCCGATGTCAGAAACCCGCTAACCGCTCCCGACCCCACATCGACTGCTCCGTAACTGCCGTTTTGAGCCTCCAAAAGGGCACCTGCGGAGCAATCGATCCCCACAAAGTAGGAATCATGACCATCACCACGCAAGCACCCCTCACCGTCACCCTCGGTTCCAGCGGGGTCACCCCCGAGGACGTCGTCGCCGTCGCCCGGCACGATGCCCGGGTGACCATCTCCCAGGACGCCCTCGACGCCGTCGCCAAAGTCCGCGCCCACATCGACAACCTCGCGCACAGCGAAACCCCGGCGTACGGTATCTCCACCGGATTCGGGGCCCTGGCCAACCGGCACATCCCCAACGAACTGCGCACCCAGTTGCAGAAGTCGCTGATCCGCAGCCACGCCGCCGGCATGGGCCCGGCCGTGGAACGCGAGGTGGTCCGCGGCATTATGTTCCTGCGCGCCAAGACCCTCGCCTCCGGCCGGACCGGTGTCCGCCCCGTGGTGCTGCAGACCATGGTGGACGTCCTGAACGCCGGCATCACCCCGGTGGTCCGCGAATTCGGCTCGCTCGGCTGCTCGGGCGACCTCGCGCCGCTGTCCCACTGCGCCCTGGTCCTGATGGGCGAGGGCGAAGCTGCCGGCCCGGACGGCACGCTGTACGGCACCAAGGGCGCCCGCCCGGTCGCGGAACTCCTCGCCGCGCACGGCATCGAACCCGTCACGCTGGCCGAGAAGGAAGGCCTGGCGCTCGTCAACGGCACCGAAGGCATGCTGGGCATGCTGCTGATGGCCATCGCGGATATCCGCCAGCTGCTCACGACGGCGGACATCACCGCCGCGCTCAGCGTCGAGGCGTTGCTTGGCACGGACCAGGTGTTCCTGCCGGAGCTGCACGCTGCGCTCCGGCCGCACCCGGGCCAGGCCGCCTCCGCGGACAACATGCTGCGGGTCCTGTCGGACTCGCCGATTGTGGCCTCGCACCGGATCAACGACACCAAAGTCCAGGACGCCTACTCGCTGCGCTGCGCACCCCAGGTGGCCGGCGCCGTCCGCGACACCGTGGACCACGCCGCCATGGTCGCCTCCCGCGAACTCGCCGCCGCGATCGACAACCCGGTGGTCCTGCCCGACGGCCGCGTCAGCTCCAACGGCAACTTCCACGGCGCCCCGGTGGCCTACGTGCTGGACTTCCTGGCCATCGCCGTCGCGGACCTGAGCTCCATCGCCGAGCGCCGGACCGACCGGATGCTGGATCCGGCCCGCTCGCACGGGCTGCCGGCGTTCCTGGCCGCCGACCCGGGCGTCGACTCCGGGCTCATGATCGCCCAGTACACCCAGGCCGGGCTCGTCTCGGACAACAAGCGGCTGGCCGTCCCGGCGTCGGTGGACTCGATCCCGAGCTCCGCGATGCAGGAGGACCATGTCTCGATGGGCTGGCATGCAGCCCGCAAGCTGCGCCGCTCGGTGGAGAACCTGCGCCGTGTCCTGGCGATCGAGCTGGTGACGTCGGCGCGGGCCCTGGACATCCGTACCCAGCTCTCCGGCGGCGAACTGACCCCGGGCCCGGCAGGGGCCGCCGTGATCGCCGCCCTGCGGGACGTCGTCGACGGTCCGGGCGCGGACAGGTTCCTTTCGCCGGAACTGGAAGCGGCGGACCTTCTGGTTGCCTCGGGCAAGGTGCGGGCGGCTGCCGAATCCGCCGTCGGAAATCTTGCCTAAAGGAAAACAAAATGCAGTTTGGGTGAATAATTTCCGGTCCCCCGAAATAGTCGGCATTACGGCCGCGGGGGGCCTGAAACTGTAGTACAAAGAGAAAGTCACACCAATGAAGTTGTGACAAAGAACATATACAAAGGGGTAGAAGTTCATGAAAGCACGCGGGACGGTTATGTCCAGGCGCCTGGCATCGGCCACGGCGGTTTCCGACTGGCGGAGCCTCAAGGCAGGCGATCGGGTCGAAATCCTCAAGCACGCACAGGTCCTGGCTGCCGGTGAAGTCGAAGAGGTTTCACTGAGCGGCAATGTCCTCTGGCTGGTCCCGGCGGACCCGTCACTTCCGTCCGAGGCCGGGCTGTTCCTGAAATCCGACGGCGTGGAAGTGCGGCGCAGCTAGCCGCAACCGGTCCGACAGAAAGTCCCTGCTCCGGCGGGACTTTCTGTGTTCCGGGCCTGTTTTGATGGACGGTTCGCCGGCCCCGCGTGGACGGTTCGCCGCCCCCGCGCGCGGCTAGTGCGGCCCAAACGGCGGCGGCCCCAGCAGCACGATGCCGCCGTTTTTGCGTGCGGACTCCTGGACCCTGCCGAAATCCACCGCGCCGGTCCCGCCGGTGTCCCCGTCGGCGAGCGGTGTGCTCGCGTCCCAGTAGAAGGACTCGCAGCAGCCGGGCGTGTGCAGGCAGAGCATCCGCGCAGACCCGGAAACCACCATAAACGCGTGCGGAACGCCCCGCGGCGCCACGGCCAGGCCACCGGCGCCGATCCGGTGTTCGGCACCGTCCATGTGCATGAGGATCTCGCCTTCCAGGATGTACATGGTCTCGTCCGAATCGGGATGAGTGTGCAGCGGTGTCATCTTGCCGCCGGCCATCTGGTCTTCAAACAGCAGGAAGGCGCCGGCAGTCTCCGCCGCCCTGGCTTTCCAGATGTGGACTCCGCCGCCGAAGAACCAGCGGCGCTCGCCCTGGCCTTCCGCGCGGATGATGGCTGCCGGGCTGCTGACCGTTTCCATGGGATCGCCTCTTCACGTGCTTATGGGACTTATGTCCCATAACAAGACTGGGGTACCATAAAGTCCATGTCAACCCCCTATCAGGATGCCGGCCGCACGGGCCAGAAGCGCCGGACGTTCGAGGCACTCGTTGCTGTCGCCCGGGAGGCCGTGGCGGCGGGGGAGTCCCCGACCGTCGACAGCACGGCGGCGGCAGCCGGCGTCGCCCGGAGTACTGCTTACCGCTACTTCCCGAGCCAGCGTGACCTCCTCGCGGCAGCCCACCCGGAAACCGCCCGGCAGTCGTTGCTGCCGGCGGACGCGCCGGAGGACCCGGGGGCGCGGCTGGACGTCGTCGTGGCGGAGTTCACCCGGCTGATCGCCGACACGGAAGCCCAGCAGCGCACGATGCTCCGGCTCTCCTTGGAGCGAGACCCTGCGGAATGGGCACTTCCGCTGCGCCAGGGCAGGGCGATCGCCTGGATCGAGGAAGCCCTCAGACCTCTCCAGGGCACGTTTTCCGCACCGGAGATCCGCGCCCTTGCGCTGGCTGTGCGCAGCGCGATCGGGATCGAGGCGCTCGTCTGGCTGACTGATATCGGCGGCCTCTCGCGCGACCAGGCCAGGGCGTCGATGCGCTGGTCCGCGCGGGCGCTGCTCCACCAGGCCCTCGTCTCCGGACCCCCGCCGGCAGCCCAGCGCTGATGCCGGCTACCCCAGCAGCGTGTTGATCAGTCTCGCGGCCACCTTCGCGGTGCGGTGGTCCAGGTCGAACTCGGGGTTCAGCTCCGCGACATCCAGGTGCAGCAGCTTTCCGCTCGCGGCCACCTGGCGGCACACGGCGCTGATCACCGGCAGCGGCACCCCGTACGCGGCCGGCGCGCTCACGCCGGGGGCCACCGACGCCGGCAAAACGTCCAGGTCGATCGTCAGGTACAGGGCGTCCACCTGCGCCAGGAACGCTGCCACAAAGGCGTGCGCGGCCCCGGCCGAACAGTCCTCGTCCAGCAGGTAGTCGACGCCGAGCTCCTCCGCCGTCCGGAAGAGGGCGCGGGTGTTGTTGGGTTCGGAGATCCCGACGACGGCGTACCTCAGTTCGCGTCCCGCGGCGGCTTCAGCCCGGGCCATCTGCAGGAACGGGGTGCCGGAACTGGGCACGGCCTCGTCGCGGAGGTCGAAGTGGGCATCCAGGTTCAGCACGCCCACGCGCAGGCCCTCGCGGACCGGCGCCGAGCCAGCCACGCCCAGGTAGCTCGCGAACGCGGTTTCGTGCCCGCCGCCCAGCACTACGGGAAGCTGCCCGGCGTCGAGCAGGCCGGTAATGGCGAGCCCGGCACGTGCCTGCCCTGCCTCCAGGGCATCCCCGGCCACGGTGACGTCGCCGGCGTCGTGCACGTCCCGGCCCAGGTGGAAGGCGAGCGGGGCGAGGGCGGCGCGGATCGCGGCGGGGGCCGCGGCGGCACCCGTTCGGCCCTTGTTGCGGCGCACCCCGGCGTCGCTGCGGAAACCGAGAATCACCGCGGGGCGCACGACGGGGCGCGCGGGCTTGACCCGGCGCGGGGCGTAGGGCGTGACGGCCTGCCACCAGCGCCGGTGCCCGGGGCCGTCGCCGTCGAACCGTCCGGTCCAGGGCTGCGGCGGGACATCAACGGCGGGCACGGGGGAAACCATGCCCCTAGCTCACCGCAGCGCGGGCCGGAAAACCAGCTGCGCCGCCGTCGTGCTGTCCGGAATCCCGGAACCTGCCCCTTGCAAGGCCGAAAACGCCGCCGAGAGGGCCCACGCCCGCGGAGGGGGAGGGAGGGGAATGCGGGGATCCTTAGTGCAGCCCCAGCGCCGCCTCGATCGGGCCGATCGCGAAGAACAGCAGGAAGGCCGCGGCCACAGCCCACATCAGCGGGTGGACCTCACGCGCGCGGCCCTGGAAGGTGCGGATCAGGACGAACGTGATGAAGCCGGCGCCGAGGCCGTTGGCGATCGAGTAGGTGAACGGCATCAGGGTGAACGTCAGGAAGGCCGGGATGGCGATGCCCAGGTCCTGCCAGTCAATCTTGCCGATCTGGGAGACCATCATAAAACCGACGACGACGAGCGCCGGCGCCACCGCCTCGAATGGAACGAGGTTGATCAGCGGGGTGAAGAACATGGCCACGATGAACAGCAGGCCGGTGACAATCGAGGCGAGGCCGGTCCGGGCGCCTTCGCCGATGCCGGCACCGGACTCGACGTAGATCTGGTTCGAGGAGACGGAGGCTCCGCCGCCGATGATCGCGCCGAGCGCGTCCACCTGCAGGACCCGGTCGACGTTGGGGATGTTGCCGTCCTTGTCGATGGTGCCGGCCTCGGTGGCCAGGCCCACCATGGTTCCCATGGCATCGAAGAATATGCTCAGCAGGATCACGAACGCCAGCAGGGTCGCGGCGACGAAACCGAGGTGCTCAAAGGCGCCGAACGGGTTGGCCTTGCCGATCAGGGACAGGTCCGGGGCGGCCCATTCGGAGAATGCCGGGGCCACGAGGGACCAGCCTGCCGGGTTGTAGGTCTTGCCGTCGAAGCTGGGGCCGATGTGCAGGGTGAATTCCAGGATCACGGACAGGATGGTCGAGGCGACGATGCCGATCAGGATCGCGCCCTTGACCTTGCGGACCACGAGGGCGATGGTCAGGATCAGGCCGACGACGAAGACCAGGGTGGGCCACCCCACGAGCTTGCCGTCGAAGCCCAGGCCCACCGGCACGGTGGTCCCGGCAACATCCGGGATGCGGCGCACAAAGCCCGCGTTGACCAGGCCGATCAGGGCGATGAACAGGCCGATGCCCACCACGATCGCGGTCTTCAGCCCTTCCGGGACGGCCTTGAAGACGGCAGTCCGGAAACCGGTGAGGACCAGGATCAGCATGGTGACGCCCGAGAGCACCACCAGGCCCATCATGTCCGGCCAGGTCAGTCCGGGGTTGGTGGCCACCGTAACGGCGACGAAGGCATTGACGCCGAGGCCCGTCGCCAGCGCGAAGGGGTGCTTGGCCCACGCCCCCATCAGGATGGTCAGGATGCCTGCGACCAAGGCGGTGACGGCGGCGACGGCCGGGAAACCCAGTGTGGCGCCGGAGGAATCGGGGCCCGAGAGGATGAGCGGGTTCAGCACCACGATGTAGCTCATCGCGAAGAACGTGGCAAAGCCGCCACGGATCTCGCGCGAGAAGTTCGACCCCCGCTCGGATATCTTGAAGTACCGGTCGAGTGCAGAGCCCTGCTTGAGCATTAGTCCTCCGGGGGATGTGGATGGTTACTTGAATCCTATTAGGCGCACACGCGGCGTCCGGCCGATTTCGCCTAGTCTGTAAGGAAGCCAACACTAGGAGCAGCTTTTCCCATGCGCCCCATCCGACAGCTCTTGAGTGCCCTGCTGGGCGCCGCGATCTTCGCCGCAGCCCTGCTGGGTGCGGTTGCTCCGGCCTCGGCCCACGACGTCGCCGAGTCCACCAGCCCGGCCGCCGGCGCCACGGTGGCGACGCCGCCGGAGAAGGTGTCGATCACGTTCAATAAGAACCCCCTGGCGCTGGGTTCGCAGGTCGCGGTGAACCACGACGGCGCCAACTGGGCCGACGGCGCCGTCGAGATCGTGGACAACGCCGCCTCGCAGAAGCTCAAGCCCGGCGCCCCCGCAGGGCTGTACACGGTCGCCTGGCGTGTGGCCAGCTCGGACGGCCACCCCATCGAGGGAACCTTCACGTTTACCGCCACAGCCGGAGCGACAGGCTCGACGGCGGTTGCCGCGGTTCCCACGATGGGAACCGCCCAGCCAGGTATTACGCCGGCGCCGGAGCCGCGGACCAGCTCCTCGGAGCCGTTCCCCTGGAGCATTGTTATTTTCGTTGGAACGGCCATCGGCATCCTGGTCGTCCTGGGCCTGATGGCCAAGAGCAGGCTCAAGCCGGGCGCCGGCAACGACACCGGAAGCTGACCCCGCGTTGCCTTGGGTAGGGGCAGAGTGTTCCGGTCAGGCCGGCGCGGCGAGGGCGTAGCCCCCGGGCAGGACGGCGGGAAACCCGTCGGGGTAGACCTTGGCGGAGATCGCCTGGCCCACAACCTTCGCCTGGCGCAGCACTTCCTTCGGCGTCGGCGTAATGAGTTCGCCCACACCCACGAGGTACATCCCGAGGGCGTGCATCGCCGCCATGAGGTTTTGCCCCGCGGCCACACCAAGCTCGGAGAGCATCCGGCGCAGCTGGCTGTGGGCACAGCGCGTCAGGACGAGGTGATCGGCCAGCAGGATGCCGCCCGGCGTGCGGACGGCCCACTGCTGGGCAGGCCCGGCGATGCCGGCATCAACATGGTCCAACTGCAGGGCCCGGATATTGTTCCGGACGTCCAACTTGTGGCTGGCGGCGTAGTTCCGCAGATGCCGGAGGATTTCGTTGCGTTCCCGCAGGCTGGCGGCGTCGGCCGCGTCGCAGCGCTGCAGGGAGGACGTATTGGCCGGATGCCCGGCACCCAACAGATCGAGCCCGTCCACAATGATGGAGTCAACCCCGCGCCGCTGCAGCTCGCTGGCCACCGCCAGCCCGGACAGGCCGGTGCCGATCACAATGGCTGCGGTCCGTTCGATCTCCGCGGACATTGGCATGCTCGACACTGCGGGGTCCTTCCTCGATTGATGCCTGTTGCGGGGCTGGTGCCCCGGACGCGTTCCGTAGCCCGCTCCGAACGCAGTGCCGCTGGCGCCACGTTCTGAAACACGAGTCTCGGTTCAGCAACGCCTCGAAGACTACCTAACATTGGCCGCCTTGGATAGAGCAGGCGAAACATTGGCGGATCCCGGGATTCCCGGACTTTTCGGGCGGCAACGGGGGTTCATCTGCCGTCATTCGGGGTCATCGGACGCCGCGTTAACACTGGGTAAAACCTGCGTGACGATCGTCGGTCCGGCCGTTCCTCCGCCCGCTTGCTTGTTCCCGGCAAACCGAGAATAGTTGGGAAAACCAGGGGTTCTGGCCGCAGATTCTTTGGGCGCGTCGCCGTTGGACGCTGCACCCGGACACGTCTGGCAGAATAGCCGCAACATCAGGCAAGAATCGCGAGGAGGCGGACCCCATGGGCCGAGAACAGGTGCATCCGGATCCGGCAGGGGAATCCGCCGGCAGGTCCGCGGCTCCCCGAGGCATCGTGGTCGGCGTCGACGGCTCCGACCACAGCAAGTGCGCCCTGGTGTGGGCCGCCCGCGAAGCCGAGCGCCGCAACCGACCCTTGCACATAGTCACCGCCTACTCCGTTCCGATCTTCGCCGCGTCAGGACTCGACGGCGGTTACGCCACTGTCGACGATTCGGTGATCCGCGAGGGCGCGGAGGCCATCCTGAAGCAGGCCGTGAACAAGGTCGCCGGGTACGTGATCGACGTCGACGCCTCCGTCGAAAACGGCGATGCCTCCGGCGTCCTGCTGGAAATGTCCGAAACCGCCGAGCTGCTCGTCTTCGGCACCCGGGGACGGGGCGGTTTCGTCGGCCGGCTGCTCGGCTCCGTCAGCAGCGCCCTCCCCGCGCACGCCAAGTGCCCCACCGTCACCGTGCCCCTGATCTGCGCCGACCGCCTGGGCGAAACCACCGACGACAAGCATGTCCTCGCGGAGCGGGCGAAGTCCGGCCGCGTCCCGGTCGAAAACGTGGTCGTGGTGGGCGTCGACGGCTCCGAACAGGCCCGCGTGGCGGTACTGGAAGCGGCGGCGCAGGCCGAACGGCTCTCCGCGCCGCTTCGTGTGGTGTGCGCCGTCCCGCAGTACAACGGCTCGCTGGCCTGGGTGCCAGCGCCAATGGACCGCGAAGCGCTCTTCGCCGACATCAGGACCCAGCTCGACGCCGGCACCGCCTGGATCAGGAGCCACTTTCCGCACCTCACCGTGGAGTCCCAGCTCGTGGATGGCTCCCCTGTGGACATCCTCGTCGAGGCCAGCCGGCATGTGGAACTGGTGGTCGTTGGCACCCGCGGCCGCGGCGGCTTCGCCGGGATGCTGCTCGGGTCCACCTCCGACGGGATCCTGCATCACGCCAAGGGCCCCGTCATGGTGGTCCCGGACCGGGATGATCCCCGGCTGGCTGACCGGGTGAACTTCGGACCCATTCTCGGGGATTCGTAGCGGGTCCCGGGGTGGACCCGGGGCCGGTCCCGGGACCGCAAACCTGAGGGGAAGGTCGACAGATGGGGCAGCGACCAGGCACAGGCAGGCCGCGGCGGGAACCGGGGCTGGTGCTCGCACTGGAGCTGGCCGGCACCGGACTGCTTCCCGACGTCGGCGGCAAAGCGGCCAACCTCGGTGAACTGATCCGCGCCGGGCTGCCGGTTCCGGCCGGTTTCTGCCTGACCACCCAGGCTTACCGGCGCGCCACGTCGGGTGCCGGCCTCGACCTTGTCCACGCTGACCTGGCCGCGACCGCCCCGGATGACCTGCCGCGGCTGGCCGGGCTGGCCGCCGCCGCCCGCCGCGCGGTCCTGGCCGCGGACGTGCCCGCTGACATCGCCATGGCTGTCCGTGACTCCTATGCGGCGCTGGGAACTGACGTCCCGGTGGCGGTCCGCTCATCCGCGACTGCCGAGGATTTGCCGTTCGCCAGTTTCGCCGGCCAGCAGGACACCTTCCTGAACGTCGTGGGCGTGGAGTCAGTCCTGGCGGCGGTCCGGCAGTGCTGGGCCTCGCTCTGGACGGACCGTGCCGTGAGCTACCGCGCCACCCACGGGATCGGCCCTTCAACGGTGTCGCTCGCCGTGGTGGTCCAGCGAATGGTCGACGCAGCCGTGGCCGGAGTCCTGTTCACAGCCAATCCGGTCACCGGACGACGGCGGGAGGCGGTCATCGATGCCAGCCCCGGGCTCGGCGAAGCCGTAGTCTCCGGGGCCGTCAACCCGGACCACTTCGTCGTCGACAGCGCCACCCGAAGAATCCTCGAGCGCCTGATTGGGAGCAAAGGGCTGGCGATCAGGCCGCTGCCGGGCGGGGGAACCGAACGGATCGACCAGCCCGGCGCCGGGTCGCAGCCCTGTCTGGACGATGCCCAGCTCCTGGCGCTGGAACTCCTTGGCCGCCGCGCCGCAGTGCACTTCGGCGCGCCGCAGGACCTCGAATGGGCCATCGACGGCGGCGGAGCCGCCTGGCTGACGCAGTCGCGGCCGATCACCACCCTCTACCCGTCGCCGGAGCGGCAGCGGGTCCTGGCCGGGACCCGCGTCTACCTGTGTTTCAGCCTGGCCCAGGGCCTGACGCGCCCGCTGACGCCGATGGGGCTGGCGGCCTTCCGGCTGATTGCCTCGTCCGTGGCCCGCGCGGCGCATTTCGAGGTCCCGGCACCCCACGACGGGCCGCCCCCGTATGTCCAGGCCGGCCAGCGCCTCTTCTTCGACCTGACCCCGGTTCTGCGCAGCGCCATTGGACGGGCCATCGTGCCGAGCGTCTTCGACGTGATGGAAGCCCGCTCCGCGGCCGTGTTGCGCGGCCTGTTCGATGACCCCCGGTTTTCCGTCACCAGCCGGTCCCCGTGGCGGGTGCTGCGGCACGTCGGCCCTGTGGCGGCCCGGGCCAGGGTCCCGGAGTCGCTGCTCCGCGCCCTGCTTCGGCCGGAGGCCGCGCTGCGCCGGGCGGACCGCTTCGGCGAACGCTTCCGGGCCGCCCTGGTGGTCCCGGCCGGGTCCACCGCGGCGCAGCGCCTGGACCACGTGGAGCGCATCCTGGGCCAGGAGCTCTTCCCGGTGGTGCCCAACATCCTGCCGCTGCCGGCCCTGGGCTTTGCCCTGCTGGCAGCCGCCGGCAGGCTGCTGGGACCCGTTGCCGGCCCGGGTTCGCTGCAGCCGGTCCTGCGGGGACTTCCCCACAACGTCACCACCGAAATGGACCTGGCACTCTGGCAGCTCGCTGCAGCCATCCGGGCCGACGCCGAGTCCGCAGCGGTATTCGATGGCGCTGTATTCGACGGTGCTGTGTCCGATGACGCAGGGGTGCCGGAACTCGTCCGCCGCTACCGGGCCCGCGGGCTGCCCGCCGTCGTGCAGTCCGGCCTCGCCGGTTTCCTGGGCCGTTACGGGCACCGGGCAGTGGCTGAAATAGACGTGGGAATGCCCCGCTGGTCCGACGACCCGGCCCATATCCTCGGGGTCCTGGCCAACTACCTGCGCCTGGACGATCCCGGCCAGGCTCCGGACCGGCAGTTCAGCAAGACGGCGCGGGACGCCGAGTCCCAGGTGGAGCGGCTGTCCGCCGCCGCGGGGGAGCGGAGCAGGCTGCGCGGCGCGCTGGTGCGGGCGGCACTGAAACGCACCAGGATGTTCGCCGGGCTGCGGGAACTGCCGAAGTACCACATCGTCGAGGCCCTGGCCGCGGCCGGCCGCATCACTGAAGCGGACGACGTCATCTTCCTGGACCTGGTCGAGGTCCGCGACGGCCTCTCGGGGACGGCGCTGCACACCGTCGTGGCGCAGCGCCGCGAAGCCTACGCCCAGGAACTGGGCCGCCGGCACATCCCGCGCGTGCTGCTCTCGGACGGGACGGAACCGGAAGCGCTGCAGGCCGGTGCTGCCGGGACGGATGCCGGAACCCCGGGAGTCCTGACGGGCACCCCGGCATCGGCCGGCACCGTCACCGCCGCCGCCCGCGTCATCCTGGAGCCACAGGGGGCGCACCTGGAGCCCGGCGAGATCCTCGTGGCTCCGTCCACGGACCCGGGCTGGACGCCGCTGTTCCTGACCGCCGGCGGACTGGTGATGGAAATGGGCGGCCCCAACTCGCACGGCGCGGTGGTCGCCCGGGAGTACGGGATTCCCGCAGTGGTCGGGGTCCCGGACGCCACCTCGCTGATCGTCACCGGGAACCGCATCACGGTCGACGGCGCCGCGGGCACCGTCGCACCGGGCGCCGCGCCCGAGGACGCCTAGCTACAGTGGCATCATGAGTGACGTGCAGGGTGCCCCGCGGCCGGTGGCGGACGACGGCGGGACCGGGCCCGACCAGCCGGCAGAGCAACAGGCGCCGAAGCCCGGCGTCGACGATCCCTGGCTTCCCGGTTGGCTGGTCCGCCACCCGCTCACCGCCGGCTGGGCCTGGACCGGATTCTGGGCGGCACTGATCATCGCGGACGACGCCTTCGACTTCGCGGGCTGGGCCTGGTACGTGATGGTCGGGATGGCCGCGCTGCCCACCCTCCTGGCCACCCTTGCATTGCTGCAGGCCACTCCCAGCCGGCATCTCAAACGGCGGAATGACTCCGTGCTGGGGCACTTCTTCGTCCGCTTCCTCGCCCTCACGGCGGCGTTCCTCGTGTGGGGTGTCTCCGTGGTCATGAGCGCGTCGATTTCCACCACTATCCAGTCACTCGTCGGCGCTTCCGAGCGGGAGGTCACAGCCGTGGGGTTCCACCTCCTGCTGGCCGCTGTCCCCCTTGTGGTGTCCGTGCTCTGGCTGGCCTTCATCATCCGCTGCGCGTGGTTCCTGCGGCGCCTCCGCGGCTGGAGACAGGACCCCGCGTCGTCCCTGCTGCCCAAGAAATTCCTGCGGGGGCGGCCGCGGCTCAGGCGGGTCGTCGTCGGCCTGGCGCACCCGGGGCTGTTGCTCGTCGCCGGACTCGGGACCTCGGTCCTCGCGCTCCTGCTCGGGGCGGTCGAGCTGACGCTGAATGTGCTCACCTGAACGCGATGCCGGGCCCGGACCAACGGCGTCGGCCCCAACACCAATCTGCCGGGGAAAGGGTGAAACGGGCCATTCCCGGGCGTACTGTTGAATCATGAGCTGCAAGGTTGGAGCGCCGTCGCAATGACGCGCAAATGGTTGCGTTGGATACCCGCTGTTGCTGTGCCTGCCGTGATCGCGGCCGGCGTCCTGTCCGGATCGCTGCCCGCAAATGCCGGAGACCCGCTGCCGGAGAAGACCCCGCAGGAGGTGCTGGTGCTGATCGCCCAGCACGGCGAAAAATCCCTGTCCGGGACCCTGGAACAGAGCTCCGGGATCGGCCTGCCGGAACTTCCGACGTCTGGGCCCGGTGCGGGGTCACCGGAAACGGCCTGGCTGGAACTGCTGACAGGACCCCACACCGCCCGGGTCTACCTTGACGGGCCCGGGAACGCCCGGGTGCAGGTCATGGACCGGATGGCGGAGCGGGACGCGGTCCGGCATGGCAACGAGCTGTGGTTCTACAACTCCAAGGACAACACGGCCGCCCATGCCCAGCTTCCGGCCGATGCTGCCGACCGCCACACGGCCCGCCCCGGCGGCGTGGCCACCCCCGAGGACCTGGCCGGCAAGCTGCTCGCCAAACTCGATGCGGGCACGGACGTGACCGTCGGCCCTGATGTCCAGGTGGCCGGACGGGCAGCCTACAACCTCGTCCTTACGCCCAAGTCCGACGTCACCCTGGTGGACTCCATCGCCATAGCGGTCGACGGCGAAACCGGACTCCCGCTCGGCGTCGACCTGAAAGCGCGGGGACAGTCCGAGCCGGCCTTCAGCGTCGCCTTCACGAGCCTCACGCTTGAGGCTCCGGATTCCTCCATCTTCAACTTCACCCCGCCGGCCGGGGCCACCGTCAAGGAAATTCCGTTGCCGGACCACAAGGCCGACGCCGCCAAGCCGCCGTCGGATACCGCCAAGTCGAAGGCTGGGAAGAAGCCCACCGTTACGGGTACAGGCTGGGAATCGGTGCTTGAGTTCCCGGCGGGAGCACTGGCGCTGCCGGCCCGGAACGGAACACCTGACCCCGCGACGGCCAACCCGCTGCAGCCAAGGGCCCCGCTCCCCGACGGATCCCGGTCCGGCGCCGGCGCGCTGCTGGAGCAGGCTGCCGTCGCTGTCCCGGGCGGACGCCTCGTATCGACGTCGATCGTGAATGTGCTGATCCTCGACGACGGACGGATCTTTGCCGGATCGGTCCCGTTGGAGCGGTTGCAGGCCGCCGTCGAACTCGGTAAATAGTCCGGTGACCCCCCCGGTGACCAACGCGTGACCGCCGCCGCGCCGGCGACGGAACTGAGCATCGAGACCACCGGCCTCAGCAAGCGCTTCGGCCGCCAGCTGGCCGTCGACGGCGTCGACCTTGCCGTGCCCAGGGGCTCGGTCTTCGGCTTCCTCGGTCCCAACGGCTCGGGCAAGACCACCACGATCCGGCTGATGCTTGGGCTCGCCGCGGCCACGTCCGGCTCCGTTCGGCTCCTCGGCCAGGAGATGCCGGGGCAGCTGCACGGCGTGCTGCCCCGCGTGGGCGCACTGGTGGAGGGGCCCGCGTTCTACCCGTTCCTCTCCGGCGCGGCCAACCTGCACCGCTTCGACGCCGCGGACCCGCATGTTCCCGCCGCCACCAGGAAAGCCCGCGTCCAGTCGGCGCTCGAGCGGGTGGGGCTGACGCACGCCGCGGACAAAAAGGTCCGGGCCTATTCCCTGGGCATGAAGCAGCGGCTCGGCATCGCCAATGCCCTGCTGGCACCCCGCGAACTCCTGATCCTGGACGAACCCACCAACGGGCTGGATCCACAGGGCACCCGTGAGGTCCGCAGCCTGGTGCGCTCGCTCGCTGCCGACGGCGCCACTGTGTTTGTCTCCAGCCACCTGCTGGCCGAAGTGGAACAGATCTGCACCCACGCGGCCATCATGAGTGCGGGCCGGCTGGTGGCGCAGGGGACCCTCGCGGAACTGCGCCAGGACGGGCAGGCGAGGATCCGGGTCCTGACGCCCGACGCCGGGGCCGCGGCCGAGGTGTTCGCCCGGCTGGGCCTGAGCCCGGCCGTGGACGTCCCGAACGACGCCGGGGCGCCCGCCCGTGCCGGTTCCGGCAGCACAGGTTCCAGCGGCGCACCCTTCGGCGGTGCAGGCGACGTGCTCTACGCACCACTTCCCGCCGGGGCAGGCAACGGAGCTGTGGCGCCGGAGGCGGTGGTGGCCGCCCTGGTGGCGGCCGGGGTCCGCGTACGGGGCTTCGCCACCGAACAGGTCAGCCTCGAGGAACGCTTCGTGGCGCTGACAGGGGAGGGCTTTGACGTTGTCCAGTAAGGAATCCGGCGCCGCTGCGACGACGACCCGGCGAGGCACATGGGGCCGCGGCCTGCTCGCGTCCGAACTCGGGGTGCTCTTCCGCCGCCGCCGTACCTGGGCCATGCTGTGTGCGCTGGCGGCCATTCCCATCCTGATTGCCGTGGCGGTCCGGGTGTCCTCCGCGGTGCCGGCGGGCCGGGGGCCGGCGTTCCTGGACCGGATTTCCCAAAACGGCCTGTTCGTCGGGGTGACCGCCATGCTCGTATCGGTGCCGCTGTTCCTGCCGCTGACCGTCGGGGTGGTGGCGGGGGATACCGTGGCGGGCGAGGCCGGGCTCGGAACCCTGCGGTACCTGCTGGTGGCGCCCGCAGGCCGGGTCCGGCTGCTGCTCGTGAAGTACGCCGGGGCGGTGGCCTTCGCCATCGCGGCGCCGCTGGTGGTGGCACTGGTCGGGGCCGCGATCGGTGCGTCGCTCTTCCCGGTGGGGCCCGTTTCGCTGCTTTCCGGGGACTCGATCGAACCGGCCGAGGCACTGGTGCGGCTGCTGCTGATTGCCGCCTATCTTGCCGTCTCGCTGATGGGCCTGTCGGCGATCGGACTCTTTATGTCAACGCTCACGGACGTGCCCGTGGGTGCAATGGCGTCCACGGTGGTGCTCTCAGTTGTCTCGCAGGTCCTGGACGCGCTGCCGCAGCTGGAATGGCTGCACCCATGGCTGTTCAGCCACTACTGGCTCGACTTCGCGGACCTGCTGCGCCAGCCTGTCGCCTGGGATTCCTTCCTCACGAACTCGCTGTTGCAGGGCGGCTACGTCGCCGTTTTCGGCGCGCTCGCCTACGGCAGGTTCATCACCAAAGACGTGCTTTCCTAAGCACGGTATGCGGCCATCCCGAAATCCGGCGACGGCGGGGGCTGCTCAGGTTCAGTACCGCGCGGCGACGGGGTGAAGCTGCATGCCGGACATGGAGGCGAGGTCCGTCACGGTGATCCCGGCGTCCTCGTTCAGTGCCTGGACCACACGGCCGCCGCCGAGGTAGATCGCCACGTGGTAGAAACCCGGTGCCGAGCCCCAGACCAGCAGGTCCCCGGGCTGGGCCTGGGCGAGCGGAACGTGCACGGGGGCCTGTGCGAACTGCTGGGACGCGGTGCGGGGCAGGTATTTTCCGGCCGCGGCGAAGGCGTTTTGCACCAGGCCGGAGCAGTCGAAGCCATAGGCCCCTGTTCCGCCGTACTGGTAGAAGTAGGGCGAGCCGACCTTGCCGAGAGCCACGGAGATTGCCGTCCGGTTGGAGCCGCCCGGGGAGGGCGAGGGCGGTGGAGCGGGTGCGGGAACCGGTGCGGGACCGGGCGCCGGCAGGGCCGGAGCAGGGGCGGCAGGGCCTGGGCCCGGAGCAGCGGGTACCGCTGGCGGCACAGGAGCCGGTGCGGCCGGTGCCTGCGGGCTCTGGTTTACCGAAGCGGGGCTGCCGGCGGTGGGCTCCGGGGCAGGCCCCTGACCGGAGCCCTGGGCGGGCGCCGCCGTCACTGCGGCCAGCCGGTCCTGCTGGCGCTGCAGGTCCAGGGCGTCCACCCGGGCGGATTCCAGAGCAACGGTTGAGTTCTTGAGGTTCGCGAGCTGGTCCACCAGCACGGTCCGCTGCGTCCTGGCCTCGGACACAGCCGTCCGCTGGGCATCGCTGGCACGCTCGGCATCGAGCTTGCGCGTCTCCGCCGTCCGCGCGGCCTCGTCCGCGGCCCGGTTGGCGTCGGCGGCGGCAGCAGTCAGCGACTCGGCGGCCACTGCGGCGGTTTCCGCGGACTGGAAGGCCCGGGTGCGGCCGGCTGTGACGGCCTCGAGGGTGGCGGCCTGTTGCAGGGCGTTGCCGCTGCCGCTGACAAAGCTGCTCAGGGCGGGATTCAGCCCGCCGTTGCGGTAAAGATCGCCGGCGAGCTGGCCGATCTGCTTGCGCGTTTTCTGCTGCTCCGTCCCGGCTGCCCCGGCCCTGGCGGCGGCCACCGCGGCGGCGTCGCGCCGGAGCTGGAGCTCCACGAGCGCTTCGCCGTAGGCGTTGTTGGCCTGCAGCGACGCGGCGAGGCTGGCGTCCTGGGCCGCGGAGGCATCCGCCAGGAGCCGGTCAATCGTGGCGACCTGTGCCGCCGTCGCGCTTTCACTGGATTTTGCGGCGGCAATCTCGTCCGGAGAAGGAACGTCCGGCGCAGCCGGGACTCGTTCTGCCGGGACCTGGAAGGCCGGCGGGAGCGGGGCCGCGTTCGCGGGAAGGGCCAGAGTCCCCAGGAGTACGACGGCGGCGCACAGCGCGGCCGTCTTTCGGCCGGAACCGGTCCAAGTCATGGGCAAACCTCGCTGCAGTGTCGGGCTGGAGCGGGTGGGCGTGGCTTCCGGCGCGTGGAAAACCCGCGGCTGAACCCCCAGCACGGTCGAGGCTACGTGCCAATTGCCACTTTGGCAACACTGGTCACATCAATAACATAAACAACAACTATGTCATTTGGTCACATTGCGGCGGGCGTGTCGGCAGCAGAGTCCGCGGCGGACACCCCGCCGGAGATTCCGGGGTCAGGCGTGCTGGTGTGACTCGTGTTCCGCGTGGGAGGCCGGTTCCAGCTGGAAGGTGCAGTGCTCGGTGTCGAAGTGCGAGCCGAGGCAGCTGACGAGTTTGTCCAGGACCTGGTCGGCGCCGCGGGCACCCAGGGCCGCGTCCTCCACCACCACGTGGGCTGAAAATACGGGCACGCCGGAGGTGATGGTCCAGATGTGGATGTCGTGCACCGACACCACGCCCTCCACGGCCAGGATGTGCTCGCGGATCAGCTGTACCTCCACACCCTTGGGGGTCGCCTCGAGCAGCACGTCCACCACATCGCGGAGCAGGTGCCAGGCCCGCGGCAGGATCATCAGCGCAATGACGATCGAGGCGATGGTGTCCGCCGCCTGGTAGCCGGTGGCCATGATGACCACTGCGGCGGCGATCACGGCGAAGGAGCCCAGCAGGTCGCCCAGGACCTCGAGGTAGGCGCCGCGGACGTTGAGGCTTTCCTTCTGGGCGCCGCGCAGGATCAGCAGGGACACAAAGTTGGCGACGGCACCCAGGACGGCGGCGTACAGCATGACGTCGGTCTGGACCTCGGGGGCGGAGCCAAGCCGGCGGATGGCTTCCGTAAAAATGACCACCGAGACGACAATCAGCACCAGGGCGTTGGCCAGGGCGGCCAGCACCTCGGCGCGCTGGTAGCCGTAGGTCCGCTGGTCGCTGGCCGGCCGGGCGGCGATCCATGCGGCCAGCAGGGCGATGAAGACTCCGGCGGCGTCGGAAAGCATGTGGCCGGCGTCCGCCAGGAGGGCGAGGGACCCGGAAACGAGCGCCCCGGCGATTTGGATCAGGACGACCGCGAGGGTGATGGCAAGGACCGTGACCAGGCGCTTGCGGTGCCTGGCAGTGCCGGTGGCAGAGATGCCGTGTGAGTGGCTGTGGTCGTGTCCCATGCCTACAAGGCTAGCCCCAGCCGAGCTCGTGCAGGCGCTCGTCACTGATGCCGAAGTGGTGCGCGATCTCGTGGACCACGGTGACCGTCACTTCCTCGATCACGTCCTCGCGGGATTCGCAGATGTCCAGGATCGGTTCGCGGTAGATGGTGATGCGGTCCGGCAGCGAGCCGGCGTCCCACCACGAGTCCCGTTCGGTCAGCGGCACGCCCTCGTAGAGGCCCAGCAGCACGGTGTCCGGGTCCTCGCCGGGCTGGGGCGTGTAGTCGTCCTCGATGAAGATGGCCACATTGTTCATGGTCTTGGCGAGTTCCGGCGGGATCCGGTCCAGGGCGTCGTGCACGGCGGCCTCGAAGTCTGTCTCGGACATCGGGAACGGCGCGTGCGGTTGGTGGTGTCCGCCGTCGTCCGGGCTGTCCGGAATGATGGGCAGGCCGGGCGGCAGGGTAGCGGGCATAGCTGAAACTCTAGCGCCGAATCAGCGGGACCTGCGCCGGGTCAGGCCCACCCCCACGAGGCAGATGGCGCCGCCCACCAGACCCCAGACGGTGGGGATTTCGCCGAGTACCAGCCAGGAGATGAGGATCGTGGTCCCGGGCACCAGGTAGGTGGTGGCGGCGAGCCGGCCGGCGTCGACGAGGGACAGTGCGTAGGCCCAGGTGGTGAAGGCAATCGCGGTGGGGAAGACGCCAAGGTAGACGAGTCCCAGCGTGGCCGGCAGCGGGGCGACCTGCAGTTCGGCGATCAGCTGGCCGCTGAAGGGGAGGCAGCAGATTGCGCCGACCATGATCCCGAACCAGGTGGCCTGGGCCGCGGGGAACTTCCGCAACACCGGCTTCTGCACGATGACGCTGACCGCGGCGAGGGCCGCCGCCAGCAGGCAGAGCAGCACGCCGGCGACGTCCGCCGTCGACCGCTGGCCGGAGCCGAGCGCGATCACGGCGACCCCGCCGAACGCGACGAGGCTGCCGATGATCAGCCAGCGCGGGAAGCCCTCCTTGAGGATCAGGCCGGCCATGATGGCGACCAGGATGGGGTTGACGTTGATCAGCAGGGCGGCAGTGCCGGCGTCGAGGAGGTGCTCCGCGGCGTTCAGCGCGACGTTGTAGCCGCCGAACCACATCACGCCGTAGGCCAGGATGGGCCACCATTCGCGGCCCCGGGGGAGGTTCTTGTTCTTCAGGAGCTGGGGCAGCACCACCGCTCCCAGAACGACGGCGGCAACCGCCAGCCGGCCGAGGGTCAGGGGGCCGGGGGAGAAGCTGGGCCCGACGGCGCGGATGCCTACGAAGGCTGAGGCCCACAGGACCACGGTGACGATCACGGCGGCGATGCCGAGCCTGCTGATCTGTCCCGGCTGGGCGGGCTGGGCGGCGGGAGTGTGCGGCGGCACTTCGTGGGTGCCGTCCGGATGCGTGCTGTCCGGTTGGGGTGAGCCCGTGCGGGCGGTTGTTGCCATGCTGCCAATCTAGTCCGTGCCGGGCCTCGGGGACTGGCGGAAATCGGCCACGTCTAGTCGAGTTCCTGCCATCCGCGGCCGGTCCGGCCCCGTCGGCTTACCGGAGGGGCCGGGCTGCGGCCTGGATGGCCGCGGCGACCTCGTCGAGGGCGGCCGATCCGTGCCGCCACTGCTGCCAGTGGAGCGGCACGTCAACGTGCGCTGCGGGGTCCAGGGAGACCAGTGTGCGGCGCTTCAGTTCCTCCGAGACCTCGATTTCGGGGAGCAGCCCCCATCCCATGCCCCAACGGATGGCTTCGCCGAACTCGTGGGCGGCCGGGACGTAGTGCCGCGGCGGCTGGAGTGCCTTGCGGCTCACGCCCCGCAGGTAGCGGTCCTGCAGGTCGTCCTTGCGGTCGAAGATGATGACCGGGGCCTCGGCGAGCGTTCCTGCCAAGGCCCCGCCGGGGAACCACCGGGCGGCGAAGTCCGGGGTGCAGACCGGCAGGTAGCGCATAACACCCAGGCGCCGTGAGGAACAGCCCGGCGCCGCCTTGGCCGTGGTGGTGATGGCGGCGGCCGCGGCGCCGCTGCGGAGAAGCTCCAGCGAGTAGTCCTGGTCCTCGCGCAGAATCTCCAGCTGGACCTTGCCTGCCACGGCGGCCAGGCCCGGCAGCGCCCAGGTGTGCAGTGAATCGCTGTTGATGACCAGGGTCAGGCGGGCGAGGGAGGGCTGGGCGCCGGGCTGCAGCTCTTCGGCCAGATCGGCGGAGAGCATGTCCAGCTGCCGGGCGAAGCGCACCACCGCGTGGCCGTGCGGGGTGAGTTCGACGGGGCGCGTCCGTTTCAGCACCGGGCGGCCGACGGCTACCTCGAGGGCGCGGACGCGCTGGCTCACTGCCGACGCCGTGACCGAGAGGTGGCGGGCGGCGGCCTCGAAGCTTCCGTGCGCCACGATGGCAGCCAGGGTCCGGGCCTGGTCCGGATGGATGTCGATCATTAGATCATCTTATGTTGGCCAAGAATTATTAACTGGTTTCATGTCCCCGCGCCCCCTAGCGTGGGACGGGTGATCCTCTCTCTCCTGTCGGGCCTGGCAAGCGGGCTGTCCCTGATCGTCGCCATCGGTGCACAGAACGCCTTTGTGCTCCGCCAGGGCGTCCAGCGCTCGCACGTCGTGCTGGTTGTTGCCGTCTGCGCATTGTCCGACCTCGTGCTGATCGTTCTGGGTGTGTCCGGGGTGGGCGTCCTCATCGAGCGGGCGCCCGCAGTTCTCGAAGTCGTGCGCTGGGCGGGCGCCGCCTTCCTCCTGGCATACGGGGCGATGGCAGCAATGCGGGCCGTCCGCGGAACGCAGGCCTCCCTGCCTGGGGCCGGGCAGAAGGGAACCTGGGCGGCCGCGCTGGGGACCTGCCTCGCGCTGACCTGGCTCAACCCCCACGTCTACCTGGACACCGTCCTGCTGCTGGGATCCCTGGCCGGCACCCACGGCCCGGACGGGCGGTGGTGGTTTGCTGCCGGCGCCGGCCTGGGCAGTATCGTGTGGTTCGCCGCCCTCGGCGCCGGTGCCCGGTTCCTCGCGCCGGTGTTCGCCCGGCCGGGCAGCTGGCGCGTGCTTGACGGCGGCATCGCCTTGGTCATGGTCACCCTGGCTGTCATGCTCGTAACCTGAGCTTGTCAGACGTCCTGCACAACGCCCCACAAAGGAAGCTCCCATGTACGTCCCCGCGCATTTCGCCGCCGACCAGGGCGCCATCACGGAACTGCTCTCAAACTCCGGGGCAGCCAACCTGGTGACATCGACGGAGCACGGCCTGCTCGCGACGCTGCTGCCGTTCGTCTATGACCCGGACGCCGGCGACCACGGGGCCCTGCTGGGCCATGTTGCCCGCAGCAACGACCAGGGGCTGCTGCCGGCATCAGGCGAATCCCTCGTCATCATCCAGCGGTCCGATGCCTACATCTCCCCGTCGTGGTACCCGTCCAAGGCCGAACACGGCCGAGTGGTGCCAACCTGGAACTACACCACCGCGCACGTCTACGGCCGGCTTGTCATCCATGACGACCCGGCATGGGTGGAGAACCTGGTCCGCCGGCTGACCACGCTGCACGAGGCATCTTCGGCGGACCCCTGGACGGTGGACGACGCCCCCGCCCGCTTCATCACCGGCCAGCTCCGGGCGATTGTCGGCGTCGAACTTCTCATCACGAGGGTTGAAGCCAAACGCAAGCTCAGCCAAAACCGGCCGGCTGCCGACATTGACGGCGTGATCACCGGGTTGCGGACCAGGGGCGACCTGGAATCGGCCGGCGATGTCGAGCGGGCGCAACAGGACCAGATCCGGCGGACCTGACCGCCCCAAAGGCCGGCGGCCGCCGATTTTGGATAATCCGGGGATGTGCCCTTATAGTTTTATAGTCCAGTTCGGAGGAACCCGAAAGGACAAAAATGAACGGCTTCGGCCCTTAATTTTTGCCCTTGTTTCAGTGGTTTCAACCGGATGGCGTTCTGGCCCCCATCGTCTAGCGGCCTAGGACACCGCCCTTTCACGGCGGCGGCACGGGTTCGAATCCCGTTGGGGGTACGCAAGGAACTGGTCAAACCGGATGGGAAAGTCTGGTAGGCTAAAGGCCTTGAAAAATTGCGGTAGCGATACTGCAGCAAGAAAATAGCAAGGCCCTGTAGCGCAGTTGGTTAGCGCGCCGCCCTGTCACGGCGGAGGTCGCGGGTTCAAGTCCCGTCAGGGTCGCTCTGATTGCCGGAAGAAATTCCTGCTGTCATGGTGACATGTCACCTAGGCTCTGTAGCTCAGTTGGTAGAGCGTTCGACTGAAAATCGAAAGGTCACCGGATCGACGCCGGTCGGAGCCACCACTGGGAAGCATCAGTTCTTCGGAACTGGTGCTTTTCTTCTTTAACCCCATCGATTGCTCCGCAGGTGCCGTTATGGGGGCCCAAAAGGGCACCTGCGGAGCAATCGATGGGGGTCGACGGCGGCGGCCGGTTTGCGGGCCGGCCCACCGGCCGGGCTAGACTCGCACGCTGGGGAAAGAACGGCACGACCGCCGGCATCTCGATCGGGCCGGCGGTGCAATCTCAACCGAAAAGTGATTCCTACACGTGATCTTCAAGAATGCTCTACGCCCGCTGACCGTTATCACCCTCCTCGCGGGCCTGGCACTTACCGCCTGCTCGGCGCCGGAAGCCGGCAGTGCGCCGTCGTCCGCGGCCGCCAGCCCCGCACCGTCGACCGCGACGGCGAGCCCCAGCAAGTCCTCCGGCCCCTGGGGGGACTTTGCCACGGCGGCGGAGGCCTGCACCAAGATTTCGGAGCAGGCCACCGGCTCCACCCTGCTGCCCCTGGCGGCTTCACAGGGCACGGCTGCCGAACTGGAGAAGACCAAAGCCGAGCTGAGCCGCACCGCGGAACGAGTCCCCGACAGCATCAAGGCCGACTTCACGACCCTCAGCCAGGTGGCCATCGCCGGCATCAAGGACCAGACGGTTTTCTCCAGCGGCAAACTCCAGGACGCCATGGCTCCGGTGCAGGGCTGGCTCGCCGCCAACTGCACGTAGCCAGACCCCCCGACCCTGACCGTGCGCGGCCCTGGCTGCCCCTGACTCTTTGGCGTTCCCTGCGCCAAGCGGCCACCATGTCGGGGGCAGGTACTAGGGTGGTCACAAAGAGAAGGGGGAGTGCCTCATGGAATACCAGAATTCCCAGTCCGCAGCGGCCCCGGTGCCCGGGCCGGCGGCCAACGTGCCCATTCTTGGCGGCGGCCGCACCGTCATTTCCGAGACCGCCGTCGCGAAGGTCGCGGGCATCGCCGCCCGGGCCGTCCCCGGTGTCTACTCCCTCGGATCGGGGCCGTCCCGTGCGCTGGGCGCTTTCCGCGACGCCGTCGGCAGCGCGGACCACGCCGCCGGTGTCCGTGCCGAGGTCGGCGAAACCCAGGTGGCCGTCGACATTGACCTGGTGGCGCTCTACGGCACACCCCTTCACGCCCTGGCGGACCAGATCCGCGCCGCGGTGTATGCGGCAGTGCAGGAGCTCGTCGGGCTCCAGGTCATCGAAGTCAACATCGAGATCAACGATGTCTACGTGCCCGGCCCGGCGAAGCCCGGTACCCCGGCCGAGACCCGGCCCTCAAGGGAGGCAATCCAGTGAATCTGACCGTTGTGGGGATCGCGATGGGCGCCTTCGTCGCGTTCATGTCCTTCCAGTTCGGCGTCTGGGGTTTCCTCGGCGCCCTGCTGTTCATGGGAATCGGAGCACTGCTGGGCCGAGCCGCGGAAGGGAAACTGGACCTGCGCAGCGTGCTTGACGCCCTCACGGGCCGGCGTTCCTCCTCATGAGTGGCGCAGCTGGTGCCGTCCACGCCGCCGCGCGGGCTGGACACACCAGGATCAGCACCCAGGCGCTCACCAGCGTGGCGCAGGCCGCCGCTGCCGAAGCCCTTGGGGTTACGCCGCAGGAGGTCCGCGCTGAGTGGACCGACGACGACGGGCTGTTGGCCCTGTCCCTTGTCGCCCCCATCACCGTCCCCCCGCTGACTGCCCTCCTCCGGGATCCCGGCCGGATCGCGGGCTTCGGCGGTTCCATCTGGGACCGGGCCGTGGCCGCCAAGGCCGACATCCTGCGCCGGGTGACCGAGCTTAGCGGTGCCCGGCTGAGCCGGGTGGACATCCGGATCAGCGGCGCCAGCGTGAGGGAAGGAGGGCGCGTCCATTGAGCCACGACACCGAGCACGAACCGGGCGGCGGGCGCTACGTCCCGCCTGCCCCGCCCGACGCGCCCACGGCCGGCAGCACCGGACCTGCCGGGGCAGCCGTCGAGGGCATGGAGCGGATCCTCAAGCGCGAGACCCACTCCTCGAGGGCCGTGGCCTCGATCCTCGCCGCTGTCCTGGTCATTGCGCTGTGCGTCTACGCCCTCCTGGAAACAGCGGTCCGGGCCGTCGGGCAGCCGCCGTGGCTCGTGGATCCCGATACTGCGGCGGAGCAGGTGGTGGCGCTCCCGAACGGGGTTCCGCCCCTCCTGCTTGGGGTGGTCGGTGCGGTACTGCTGATGGCGGGCCTGTTCTTCTTCCTGAACGCAGTCCTGCCTGGCCGGCGTGCCCGCCACCTTCTGCAGGACCGCCGGACCGCCGTCGTCGTGGACGACGAAGTGATTGCCTCCGCGCTGGCACGCCGGGCACGGGTGGCCGCCAATGTGAGCCAGGAGCAGGTGATGGTGACTGTGTCCCGGCAGCAGGTCCAGGTCAACGTCCGTCCGACGTCCGGCGTCCCGCTGAGCCCGGATGCCGTGCTCGCGGCCGTCCAGGATGAACTCCGGGACATGAGGCTGGCCCCTACGCCTGAAGTCCGGATCGGTGTGGCCCCGGCCGGGGTGATCGGCGCATGAACGGCACCCCCAGAATCCTCAACCGGGTCCTCATCGGCATCCTGGGAATTGCCCTGTCCGGACTCGGGGTGCTGCTCATCCTGCTGGCGAGCGTGCCGGCGGTGGCTGTGTGCTGGCAGGGATGGGCCGCCGGTGTCTGGAGCATCTGGCGGGACCTCTTCGAACGCACCCGCTTCCCGGGGCGTGCGGAGAGCTGGCTGTGGATTGCGGTGGTCCTGGCACTGCTCCTGGTGAGTGGTGCCATGGTTGCCTGGGTCGCCCAGCAGGGCAAGGGCAGGGCAAACCTGCTCGTGTCCGAAGAGGATCCGGGCGAGGTGCCCGGAAGCGTCAGGATCGGCAGCGGCGTTGCCGAGCAGGCGCTCCGGGCTGCGTTGGCGGACCGTCCGGACCTGGCTGGCGCAACCGTTTCAACCTACGAATTCCGCGGCGAACCGGCCCTGAGAATCAGGATCCAGCCACGCCAGGGCGTCGCCCCCCACCGGCTTGCAGCCGAGGTGTCCGCCCTCGTGGAGGCGCTTGACCTCGCGATCGGCAAGCGTACCGTGGTGCTCATCCATATCGTCTCGGGTGCCCGGTCAAGGTTCGGGCGGGCTGAGCGGGTCCGCTGATCCCCGCGGTGAGGTTGCCGCAACATGTTCGCGGGTCGCGCGCAGGGCGGGCGGCGGGCCGACTTCCCAGCAGCGGCGCGCATTGGCGTGCATAGCTGTGTGCCCGGCGAGGGTCTCCTTTCCGCAAAGGTTGTGTGTAAACGCTTGCATTCCTCACCGGATGGTGATTATTGTGATGGGCACCACACGCACGCACCGCCGCTCCAACGCCGATCGCTACCTAGTCAATGAGGAGTTTTCCGCATGAAGAACCGCAACTATTTGCTGCCCGTCGCCTCGATCGGGGTTTTGGCCCTATCCCTGACGGCCTGCAGTGGATCCACCGGCGGCACCGCCAGCTCCGGGTCAGCAGCCGACACGGACTGCGCCGCGTATTCCAGCTACGGCAAGCACGACGGAAAGACTGTTTCTGTGTACTCGACCATTGTCGATATTGAAGCGACCAATCTTGAAGCGGCCTGGGCGCCCTTTGAGAAGTGCACCGGCATCACTGTGAAATATGAGGGCAGCAAGGAATTCGAGACCCAGATTGGTGTGCGGGCCAAGGCTGGAAACGCGCCGGACGTCGCCATTTTCCCGCAGCCCGGACTCATGGCTGACCAGGCAAGGGCGGGCAACCTGAAGGAAGCCCCTAAAGCCGTTTCGGACCTTGTCGACAAGAACTGGTCGGCCGACTGGAAGAAATACGGAACCGTCGACGGCAAGTTCTACACGGCACCGATGCTGGCCAACGTCAAGGGATATGTCTGGTACGCACCCAAGACATTCAAGGCCAAGGGCTGGGAAGTCCCCAAGACCTGGGACGAGATGCTGACTCTCAGCAAGAAGATCGCGGACGACAAGGCGATGAAGCCCTGGTGTGCGGGATTCGAATCCGGCGAAGCCACCGGCTGGCCCGGCACGGACTGGATTGAGGATGTTGTCCTCCGGGCAGAGGGCCCTGAAGTCTACGATCAGTGGGTCAGCCATCAGATTCCCTTCAACGATGCCAAGATCGTCAAAGCCTTTGACAAGACCGGTGAGATCCTGCTCAACCAGGGCTTCGTCAACGGCGGCTTCGGCGACGTACGGTCCATCCTGACAACCGGTTTTGCGCAGGCCGGTCAGCCGGTGCTTGATGGGCAGTGCGCCATGCACCACCAGGCCAACTTCCAGGCCGCCAACTGGCCGCAGGGGACCGTTGTCGCGCCGGAGGGTGACGTCTGGGCGTTCATGACCCCGCCGATCGACGCCAGCCGGGGCGAGTCCATCACGGGTGGCGGCGAAATGGTGGGCGCATACAAGGACACCCCCGAGGTCCAGGCGTACTTGGCCTACATGGCCAGTGCTGACTTCGCCAACAACCGCGTGAAGCTGGGCGGCGTCATCAGTGCCAACAAGGGACTTGACCCGAACAACGCGCAGTCCGAACTGGACAAGCAGTCCGTCAAGCTCCTCCAGGACCCGAAGACGGTATTCCGCTTTGACGGCTCTGACCTGATGCCCGGAGCCGTCGGCTCGAACTCCTTCTGGAAGGGAATTGTCACCTGGATCAACGGCACCCCCTCCCAGCAGGTCGCCGACACCATCGAAGCCAGCTGGCCGAAGAGCTGATACTTAGTGCGCTGCCTTCCTGCACAGTACGTCCTGGGCAGGAAGGCAGCGTTTTCTCTCGAACTCACTGATCCACGGACACCTCGAAGGATGGGCTATGGAATTTATCGGAGGGAAACTTCTTCAAGTAGTGATTGCACTGGCGGTCTTTGCCGCCATCATTGGCCTCATCATGCTGGTGGTGGACAAGGCGCCAAAATCGTCGAGAGACAAACTGACGGTCATCGGTTTTCTGGCGCCGGCAGCAATCCTTATGCTGGTGGGTCTCGTGTATCCGGCTATTCAGACCTCGTTCTTCGCTTTTACTGATGCCAAGGGCCAGCCGAACGGCGTCGACAACTTCGTCTGGATGTTCACCCAGCCGGAAGCCTTGGTGACGCTCAGGAACACGATCGTCTGGACGGTCCTGGTGCCCCTGTTGTCAACGGGATTCGGCCTCGCTTACGCCGTGTTCATCGACAAGGCCCGGGGCGAAAAGGTATTGAAGGCCCTGGTGTTCATGCCGATGGCCATCTCCTTCGTAGGAGCGGGCATCATCTGGAAACTTGTCTACGATTATCGCGGTCCGGGTATTGAGCAGACCGGCGTCCTGAATTTCTTCCGTGTTGCCATGGGGATGCAGCCCAAGCAATTCCTGCTGGATGCGCCGGAAAACACCATCTTCCTGATTATCGTGATGGTTTGGATTCAGACCGGGTTCGCCATGGTTGTTTTGTCGGCCGCGATCAAGGGAGTGCCCACGGAGCTGGTTGAGGCCGCCCGTTTGGACGGTGCGAATCCGTGGCAGCAATTCCGCAATGTCACCATTCCCGGGATCCGCGGGGCGCTGGTCGTAGTGCTGACCACCATTACGATCGCGACGCTGAAGGTCTTTGACATTGTCCGGACCATGACAGCCGGCAATTACGATACCTCCGTCGTCGCCAATGAGATGTACACCCAGGCATTCCGGGCCGGTGAACCAGGCCGCGGTGCGGCCCTCGCCCTGGTGCTGTTCCTGCTGGTCCTGCCCATCGTGGTGTACAACGCCCGCGTCCTTCGTCAGCAAAGGGAGATCCGATGACCGCCACCCCAGTTCCGGACGAGGCCTCGCAGGAGACCCGGATCCGCCCCCGCGCCGAGCAGCCCAACGTCACCGGATCACCGGAGGATGCCGCTCCGATCATGCGCAGGGTCAAGCAGAAACTGACGTCGCGCTGGGCCACGGCGGCGGCTTTGCTGATCGCCGTCGTCTGGACGGTGCCGACCTTCGGGTTGTTTGTTTCCTCGTTCCGCCCGGCTGCGAAACAGGTCGGACCGCGCTCGGACGGGTGGTGGAACTTCTTTGAGGACTGGCAATTCACATTCCAGCACTATATAGACGTGACCGCCTCGGCCGGTTCCCAGTCGCCGAATTTGTCCCAGTACTTCGTGAACTCCCTTGCCATTGTCATACCCGTCACCCTGTTCATTCTGGTCCTGGCGTCCATGGCGGCCTACATCTTCGCCTGGGGCAAGTTCCGGGGCCGGGACGGACTGTTCATTTTCGTCTTCGCCCTGCAGATCATCCCGCTGCAGATGTCCCTGATACCGTTGCTCCAGCTCTTCACCCAAGTCCTCCAGATGCCCTCCGGCTCCTACGCCCAGCTGTGGATTGCCCACACGATGTTCGGACTGCCGTTGGGGATCTTCCTGCTGCACAACTTCATCTCGGAGATCCCGGGCGAAATGATCGAGGCGGCCAGGGTCGACGGCGCCGGGCACACCACCATTTTTTGGCGGATCATCCTGCCGCTGTCGGTGCCGGCGCTGGCGTCGTTGGCCATCTTCCAGTTCCTCTGGGTTTGGAACGACCTGCTGGTGGCCCTCGTATTCTCCGGCGGCACCGCGGATGTGGCTCCCATTACCCAGCGGCTGGCGGAGATCTCTGGCACCCGCGGAAGCAGGGATTACCTCAACCCCGCTGCGGCATTCGTGTCGATCATTGTCCCGCTGGCAGTCTTCTTCGGGCTGCAGCGCTACTTTGTCCGTGGCCTGCTTGCGGGTGGGCTGAAGGGATAGCCGCGGCGAGCCGATAAGGGGACACGGTGGCAAAGACAACAGACAGGGCACAGCGCGGAGGCCACTCCGGCGTCAGCATCGAAGATGTTGCCACGGCCGCCGGAGTGTCCACCGCCACCGTGTCCCGCGCCGTCCGAGGACTGCCCAGGGTTTCGCCGGCAACCCGGGAGAAGATCCTGGGCATCGCCGAAGAACTGGGCTACGTGGCTTCCTCGTCAGCGTCCGGGCTGGCCACCGGGCGCACCAGGACCATCGGCGTCCTGGCGCCCTTCGTGAGCCGCTGGTTCTTCTCCAAAGCCATCGAGGGCGCCGACCGTGAACTGCACGCCCGCCAGTACAACCTCTCGCTCTTTAACCTGGGCGGCCACGGCAGCAACCGTGAGCGGCTCTTCAGCAAGACTATGGTCTACAAACAGATCGACGCGCTGCTGGTCCTGTGCATGGCGCTGACCCACGAGGAAATTGCACACCTCCAGAAAATCGACATCCCGTTGGTCGTCGTCGGCGGCCACGTCGAGGAATGCCCCTACATCGGGATCGACGACTACGCCGCCGCCGCAACGGCCGTCCGGCACCTGATCGGCCTGGGACACACGGAGATCGCCCTGCTGCACGGCGATGATGAAACCGACCTCAACTTCGATGTCCCCCGGGTCCGGATCAAGGCCTTTCAGGACGTTATGGCCCAAGCCGGCCTGAACGTCCGGGACGAATGGGACGAATGGGGGGACTTCACGGTCCGCAGCGGCCAGGACGCCTTCCACCGGCTCTGGGACGGGCCCGGACCGAAGCCCACGGCTATCTTCTGCGCCTCGGATGAGATGGCCATGGGAATCATCTTCGAGGCCGCCCGGGCCGGGGTGCGGATCCCTGAGGACCTCTCGGTGATCGGGATCGATGACCACGACTTCTCCGAGGCCATGGGTCTCACCACCGTCAGGCAGCGCCCGGACGAGCAGGCCGAACTGGGTACCAAAATGCTGCTGGACGAGCTCGACGGGATCACCGGATCAGTGCGTTCCACGGTGGCCCCGCACCAGCTGATAGTCCGCGGCACGACGGCCCCGCCCCGCAGCGCGGACGCGGCAGCCTGGGACAGCGCAGCGGCCCCGCAGCTGCCGGCACCTTGAACCATGAGCCCGGCCGCCGGCAGCGCTCCTAATCAGTGTCTGAGGCGGGGGGCGGGCGAACTATTTTCCGGCCCTATTTCATCTTTCTTGAATGCCAGCCATAAGAGCGAAATATCCCGGCACGCGCTGCGGGACAGCCTTGGACTTCATAGGGACAACTTCGATGCTGACCGGGCCGTCGTCGATCAACTGCCAATCCGCGTCAGGGAATACTGCATGCCTCTCCTGGGCCCCGAATCGACCTGGCCGGGGCAGGTTCTCCAGGGCACGCTGCAACTGGCGGGGCATGCTTCCGCGAGTTGCGCCGAGTTCTGCCAGGTACTCGAGGCTGTTCCCGGGGAAGTTGGTTTCGGCGATGAATGCGCGGCCCTTGCTTCCGACGACCGTCCGGATGTTTGCCGCCATGGCAGCTTGTTTGTCGGGTTTCAGGACGTGAAAAACCCCGCGGACGAAGACATTTGCCGGCCCCAGACGACCGAACAAAAGTTCGCCGGCAGCTCTGTCCGCGGCATCCAGGACCATGAACTCGGCGTTGTGGATGTCCTCCGATTCCCCGGCAGCCCGCGCGACGGCGCCGGCGGACACGTCGATTCCCATCACCCTGGGAAAGAGCTCGGCAAGCCAGCGGGTGTGGGTTCCGTTCCCGCACCCCACATCGATGACGGGAAGGGCCGGATCGAAGTGGGCAACGATTAAGTCCTTGTATTGCCCACGCTCCGCCGCGGAGCCGGAATCCCAGAGCACGTCGCCGGCGCCGCCCGTGGTGTGGATGCCGTTCCAGTATCTGTCCCACGCGGTGTTCGGATCCTTTGGGGCCCGGGACGCGAGGCGCACCACTGTCGGGACTAGCAGCATCCGGTCCCAAAGCGTCGACATAGAACCACTTTACCTATGCGGTTCAGTGCTGCGGACCCGGTCGAGGATATCACTGGCCGGTACGGGGCGTCCGTAGTAGTAGCCCTGCCCGTATAGGCATCCCATTTCCTCCAGCTTTGCGGCCTGTCCGGCGGTTTCGACGCCCTCGACGATCGCCTCGAGTTCGGCTGCGGAAATCAGCTGCAGAATGGCAGAAACGAACTTTTGCTGCTGAGGGTCGGAATCGAGGTCCTTGATGAGGGCGTGGTCGACCTTCACAGCGTCCGCGGGCAGCGACCGAAGATAGCTGATCGACGAGTAGCCGGTGCCGAAGTCGTCGATTTGCAGACCGATGCCCAGAGCCCGGAGTCCGCTCAGAACCTGTTCTTCTCCCGTTCTCCGGGACATCAGCACGGTTTCGGTGATCTCCAGCACCAGGCGGCAGGGTTCCACCTCATGCGTGGCCAATGTTGCCTGGACGTCTTCCAGTAAATCGCTTCGGAGAAGCTCAGCGGCCGAGAGGTTCAGGTGCAGGCGGAAGTTTGTGAGCTCGGGTGCGGCTGTCTTCCAGCGGCTTAGCTGGGTGATGCCTTCATGAAGGACCCACCGACCCAGTTCCAGTATGAGGCCGGTTTCTTCCGCGATGCTTATGAACTTATCGGGCATGATGGTCCCGTGTACGGGGTGGTGCCATCGGACCAGGGCTTCTACGCCAGCGACTCTGCCGGAAGCCAATTCGATCACGGGCTGGTAGAGCAGCGCCAGGTGGCCGCTGGCAGCTGCGGTGCGCAGTTCAGCCGTTATTCGCGAGCGTTCCTGGACTGCGTTGAGCATATCGGGGTGGAAGAGCTGGACCTTGTTCCTGCCCTGGGCCTTCGCCTGATACATGGCGATGTCGGCGTCGCGCATCAACTCCTCTGCTGTGTAGCCGGGGTCGCGGAGGCAGACTCCGATGCTGGCCGTGGCCCAGACGGTTTCGGTTCCGATGTCCACGCTTTCCTGCAGGGCTTCCCAGGCGCGGTGCGCTATGTGCAGGATTTCCGCTTCTGTCGCGCCGGTGATGAGGACGGCGAATTCGTCCCCGCCCAGGCGCGCCACGGTATCCGAGGCCCGCACAGCCGCCCGGAGGCGGCTGGAGACTTCGACCAGCACGGCGTCACCGGCGCTGTGGCCGAGCGTGTCATTGATGGCCTTGAAGGAATCCAGATCCAGGATGAGCACGGCCGGGGCATTCCCGCCGTGGGCACTGGCCAGGATAGCGTCATTAATCCGTTCGTTGAGCAGGATCCTGTTTGCCAGGCCAGTCAGGGCATCGGTTTTGGCCATCTGCTCCAGCTCGACCTGCGTTCGTCGTAACATGGCTGTCCGGGCGGTTACCCGGGCCTCCAGGTCCGCGTGGATGTGGCCTAGTTCTTCTGCCAGAAGGTTGACGCCGGTGATGACGGCATCAATTTCATCCCTCTGTTCGGAAGGCTCTATGCGCGCACTCAGCTCGCCGGCGGCCAGCCGGACGATGCCGTCAACCAGCTGTTGCAGGCGTGCATCCTGAATGTCTTCATCCGGATTCATGCAGGCGAAAGCGCGGGATGACGCAGTGTGTGTGTTTCCGGGCGAATCTCAGTTAGCAGATGCCAGCCGTCACCGGTTGCCATTGAGCCAGTCCATTGCCTCGGTGCGGGATGTGAAGAACCGCGTGGGACAGGGAGGTACGTGCACGCCGAGGAAGAAGTTCGCCACTACCCGGTCCACGGGGGAACGCCCCAGAAGGGCGATGCGGGAGGCACTGCAGGGAATGGACCAGATACTTCTGGCTTCCCGGCTGACCGACGCAACCTCAGCCATATCAACGAGCATCGGGCGCTCTTGACTCTGGCAGACCTCGTTTACCTTCGCCATGGCCGCTCGTGCGTCTTCGACTTCAATGGCGATGCCGGACAGCCACTGCAGATGGATGAGGCCGTCGTCGCGCAATTCGACACTGCCCTTTCCACCGTCCACAGTTTCCGGTGCTGTGACCACGTACCCTCCTTAGCCTTGATCCACCGATGATGGTCGGGGCGCCGACGGCGGTTTAAACCGAGAATGCCCGTCTTTGGCGGATTCTAGGGGTCGATGCAACACCCGAGGTCAGCTGGCTTCCAGTAGATCACGAAGACGCTCGGCCGGGGTGTCCCAGTCCAGTGTTTTGCGTGGTCTTGCGTTGAG